>CAJPTO010000045.1 GCA_905373605.1 uncultured Prevotella sp. | reverse complement strand
ATATTCGGAACGTTTATTAACATTATGGTTGTCCTCGAACGCCGCAAACGGGTCTTCGGGCGAAAATAACCGATTCTCGCACGGGGTTTTATGTAAACGAAATGTCGCTAGACTGAAATCTTAGTTCGTTTTCTTTATAAACACAAGCGATTTGCGGCACTTTGCATTGCTTTTAGCGGCACTTTGCATTGCTTTTAGCAGCACTTTGCATTGCTTTTAGCAGCACTTTGCACTGCTTTTAGCGGCACTTTGCTGTGTTAAGTGCCGCTACCAACTCGAAAACAATAGGGAAAAGGGTGTTCCGAATGGGGAAACGGGGCAACGAATAGGATGAGAAAGGGATAAAAGTTGACAAAGAGGCGCGCGAAAAAGTAGGTGACAATAACAATCTAGAGAAGCTAAATGATATGAAATGTGCTTTTTCGACCTCACTCCTTAAGCAAAATGCATTGGACGAAAGTTGAAAACACATGCTTTTTGCAGGTTTTATGGTCTTTAAAAACGCTAGAATTGCACGTGAAGAGAAGATATTTTGTAAAGTAAAGGAATAAAATTTAACAATAATAATTAGAATGGAGTTGGAGAGCTTTATGTGCATGCTTGGCAAACAAAAAAAGTGACCTCACATATCGGGAAAGGAGAACACGGAGATTTGGCAGCTATAGGAACGGGAAGGGAGGGCAATGCTTCGAGAATATAGAGATGGTGGGCTTATGCCTCGCCCAAAAGACGGAGCAAATCGTGGGTGCGCCGCTCGAAATCGGCAGGTGTGCCGATGGTTATGGCAGGCATTGGGGAGTTGTCGTGAGGTGCTTCGGGCAGGAAAAAGATGTTCGTGTTGCCCTCATGGTCGGTTTGCTGTTGCTTATTCATCACACGTAGCGTGGCGGGTGCTTGTTGTTGAGTTCTTGCCACCACCCAAAGAGCATCGGCGGCGTGTAGGGCTTGTTCCAAGTCGTGGGTGGAAAGCAACAGCATCTTGTTGGTTTGGTGAGCCAGCGTTTGCAGCAGGCGTAGCATTTCCACCTTACTGTGGTAGT
Organism: uncultured Prevotella sp.; assembly: GCA_905373605.1. Taxonomy (GTDB): domain Bacteria; phylum Bacteroidota; class Bacteroidia; order Bacteroidales; family Bacteroidaceae; genus Prevotella. The sequence continues at coordinate 15,817 of CAJPTO010000045.1, read as the reverse complement.
CGAGGAAAGCAGTTGGCTCATCGAGGAGCATCACGGGTGTGTCTTGCGCCAACGCTTTGGCAATCATCACCTTTTGTCGTTCGCCATCGCTCAGCGTGTGCACCATGCGTTTTTGCAGTGGCAGTATGCCAACGGCGTGCATCGCCCATTGCACCTTTTGCAGGTCGGCGGCGCGAAGGGTACCCCAAAGGTTGGTGTAAGGCGAGCGCCCGAGGGCCACAACCTGCTCGGCGGTAAGGTTTTCAACGCTGGGCTTTGCCGTTAGCACCACGCTTACAAGGCGTGCCATGCGGTTTTTAGATAGTGAGGAGAGGTTGACAGGGACGGCATCTTCGCTGGAACGATACAATATTTGTCCATCAAGGGGTGGCAGAAAAGCGGCGAGGGTGCGCAGAAGGGTGCTTTTGCCAATGCCGTTGGCACCCACAAGACAGGTTAAACGACCCGAATGCAGGGTGGCATTAAGGCCGGTTAGCACGGCGAGGGGCGTGCGGCGTGGGCGGAGATAGCCCACAGAGAGGTTGGTAAGCGTTATTGAGGGCATATTGTTTTTTCACTTTTTCCTTATCAGCGTTAGCCCATCTCTCAGCGGCAAGATAACTTTCTCTACGCGCGCGTCGGCAGCAACAAGGTCGTTGAAGCGACGAACACCGATGGTTTGTGGGTCGCGATTGTAGGCAGGGTCGTACACATGTCCGTCCCACAGCGTGTTGTCGGCAAGGATAAATCCGCCGGGACGGAGCACGGAGAGCGCCATTTCGTAGGTTTCAACGTATGTTCGCTTGTCGCCATCGATGAAAACGAGGTCGAAAACGATGCCCAATTGTGGGGCTTCGGTGATGGCATCGCCGATGATGAAGCGTATTTTGCTGGCCACACTGCTGCTTTCGAGCCACGGCCGCGTGAAGTCTTCTTGCTCATCGTTAATCTCAAAGGTATAAAGCAGCCCGTCGGGTGGCAGTCCTTCGGCCAAGCAGATGGCACTATATCCGCTGAACGTTCCCACTTCTAGCACACGTTTGGCCTGCGACATCTGCACCAGCATCTTCAACAGACGGCCTTGCAGGTGTCCGCTTGCCATACGCCCGTGCAGGGTATGCAGGTTTGTGGCGCGGTAAAGGCGGTAAAGATAATCGCCCTCGGGGTCTATGTGGTGGGCGATGTAGTTGTCTTGGTCCATGCGTCAGGGATTAAAACTGGCCACGGCAAGGCGGTAACTGTCGAGTCCGAAGCCGCATATCACGCCCCGGCAGGCGGTGGCGATAAGGCTTTGGTGCCTGAATGGCTCGCGCTGATGCACGTTTGAGATGTGCACTTCCACCACTGGTGCGCTTATGGCGCGGATGCAATCGGCAAGAGCGATGCTGGTGTGGGTGTAAGCACCGGCGTTAAGCACAATGCCATCGCACGCGAAGCCCACAGATTGGAGTTTGTCGATGAGCTCACCCTCGTGGTTGCTTTGGAAATAGTCTATCTGCACGTTGGGGAAAAGGGCGCGAAGACGCGGCAAGAAATCGTCGAAAGACGTCGTGCCATACACGCCAGGTTCGCGAATGCCCAGCAGATTGAGGTTGGGACCATTGATGATTTGTATCGTCATGTCAGCATAATTTTGTACTTTTGTTCACAAAATTACGAAGAAAGGATGGAAAGAGAAAATAAAAGCTTAGACAATATGGTGCGTTCGTACATGCGTTACCTGAAATTGGAACGCAATTTAAGCCCGAACACCATCGAGGCTTACCGCAACGACCTGCGTTGGCTGCTGGGTTATGTGGAATTTCATGGACAGAAGGTGGAGGAAATGAAGCTTGAAGACCTGGATAATTTTTCGGCTTCGCTTCACGACCAACGCATAACGCCGCGTTCGCAAGCGCGGATATTGAGCGGTGTGCGTTCGTTCTTCAAGTTTTTGCTGCTCGATGGCTTCATCGATGCCGACCCCACGGAGCTGTTGGCGTCGCCGCACGTGCACAATGCGCTGCCCGATGTGCTTAGTACGGCCGAAGTGGACCGCTTGGAGGACAGCATCGACCTCACGAAATGGGAGGGACAGCGCAACAAGGCCATCATCGAGGTGCTGTTCAGTTGCGGCTTGCGCGTGTCTGAGCTTGTTAACCTGAAGCTATCCAACCTTTATGTGGAGGAGAAGTTTCTCCGCGTAACGGGAAAAGGCGACAAAGAGCGGCTTGTACCCATATCAACACGTGCATTGGAGGAGTTGGACGCGTGGTTTGCCGACCGCAATGCGATGCGCATCAAGGCTGGCGAAGAAGATTATGTGTTTCTCAACAGGCGTGGTTCGCACCTCACGCGCACAATGATTCTCATCATGATAAAGCGTCAGGCCATTGAGGCGGGCATCACAAAGACCATCAGTCCGCACACGCTACGCCACTCTTTTGCCACTGCCTTGCTCGAAGGAGGTGCCGACCTTATCGCCATTCAGGCGATGATGGGCCACGAAGACATCGCCACCACGGAGATTTACACGCATATCGACACGTCTTCGCTGAGGGAGGAGATAACAAAACATCATCCGAGAAATAGGGAAAGGTGAAAGGGTGTCATTAAAAGTAGTCCGACAAGTCCGACATTGTCCGACAAGTCGGACTAGTCAGCCTCATCAGAAGCGATATAATTCTTCTTTTCACATTTAGGCTTTACTTCTCGCTATAGAGCGTTTGTATCACGGTTTGTCCCACGGCCTTAAGCGTGTTTCGGTCGATGTTTTGCAGGTTATCGTTAACGGTGTGCCAGGTTGGGCCGAACGAACTTTGCACACAGTCGGGATAAAAGGCGATGATGTCTATCGTAGGGATGCGCGCAATCTGGTTAAGCGGCACATGGTCGTCGGTAATCATGCCGCCATCTTGCTTTGGGAAGAAGCTTCCGTAGCCCGCTGCACGCGCTGCTCGCCACACTTTCTTCACGATGTCGGGCGCAAAGCTCTTCGACATGCCCTCGCGATAGAACTTCGCACCGATGCCGCCCACCATGTCTAGCAATATTCCGTAGCGCGCTTCGTAGCCCTTGGGCATGTTAGCGGCGAAATGTTGCGCGCCAAGAGCCCACGTATCTTCGCTATCAGCCTGCCCACTCCATTTGGGTGTGCCCCAATCTTCGGCATCAAAGCACACGAAGTCAACGCCTAGGCTTAAGTCTTTGCTTTGGTTGAGCAGCCTAGCAATCTCTAACATCACAGCAACACCGCTTGCACCATCGTTAGCACCATCGATGGGTTTGCGCCAATTAGCGCTGTCGGGGTCGTTATCGGCCCAAGGACGCGTGTCCCAATGGGCACAAAGCAAGATGCGCGTTGTGGCTTTTGGGTTGTAACTGGCCATGATGTTGCGGCATCGCAGCATTGTTCCGTCGTATCCGCGCAGCTCGGTGCGCTGGTTGTGCACTTCACATCCGAAGCTTTCAAACTTCTTGGCAATCCATTCGCCACAGTCGTCGTGGCTCTTGGTGTTCATGGCGCGCGGCCCAAAGGCACATTGTGCAGCCACAAAGGCGTAAGCGGAGTCGGGATTGAACGTAGGGCCTTTGGGATTAAGCTTTTCGGCAGCGGCCATTTCTGCGGCTTCGGCCTCTTCAGCCGCATCGTGCGAGGACGAAAACAAGCCCGATGCAAATGCGATTATAGCAATAATGGCAATCATGATAATTGCGATGATGGTTTTCTTCATTGGAATTTGAAATAGGAGTTAAGGAGTTAAGCCAAACGATTTGCATGGTCGGACTTTTCAGACTAATCAAACTTTTTAGACTTTTCAGACTTTTCAGACTGGCCAGACTTATCCTACTTGTTCAATACACTTCATTTTAGCCACTGAACAGCAAGGCAAATCACTCCCCTCTCCCCTTGGAGAGGGGTTGGGGGTGAGGCTTTTCTCGCCTAATTAGGGTGGTGTTGTGGCCTTGTTTCTTCCATTACCCTCAACCAATTGCCGCCCCAAATCTTCTCAATGTCTTGAAGAGAGAAGCGGCGACGTAGCAGTTGTATGGTGAAGTTGATTATTTCAGACGAATTAGCGATGCCTCGCACGCCTCCATCTCCGTCGAAGTCGGTGCCAAGTCCCACATGGTCGATGCCCATCACCTTGATGGCATGCTCCAAATGCGCCATAGCATCGAGGATTGTGGCCTCGCCTTGACTGCGAAGGAAGCCATGATAGAGCGTTACATGCGCCACTCCGCCCTTACGAGCCAACGCTCTCATCTGCTCATCGGTGAGGTTTCGCGGCACGTCGCAGAGTGTTTTGCAGTTGCTGTGACTGCAAACGATGGGTTTTTGGCTGATTTCCAAGGCATCGTAGAAGCTCGATTCAGCGCCATGACTTAGGTCTACCATGATGCCGGTGCGGTTCATCTCTTGTATAACGCGGCGTCCGAAGTCGCTAACGCCGCCATGCGTGGCCGTTCCGCGCGCGCTGTCGCAGATGTCGTTGTCGCCATTGTGGCACAAAGTGATGTAGGTAACGCCACGTTGTGCGAAATGTTCCACGTTCGTTAGGTCGTTTTCGATGGCCAATCCGTTTTCTATTCCCAGCACGATGCTCTTCTTCCCAGCCGCCTTGTTGGCATAAAGCTGCTGTGGGTTGCGTGCAAGAGCCACATAATCGGCGTTTTGCGCAACGATGTCTTCAATCTTATCAAAGATAAGGTCGGCATAATTTCGCGGTCCCGTCACATCGAAAGCCACTTTCTCGCGAAACGTCTCGCCGGGTTTAGGTTGCGGCAAGTAAGCCACCATCGTTGTTGCATCTTGTCGTCCTTCGGTCATTTTATGAAGGTCTACAAGAATGCGTGGGTCGCGTTGGTCGAAGCGCACGTTAAGCGGAAAGAACATCGGCGTGTCGCAATGCGTGTCGAGCGTAAGCACCCTGTTGTGCACACGTTTGGCCTCGGCAAACGTTTCCGCCTGCTTAACGAGCCATTGGAATAAGGGCAAACCTTGCGCTTCCATCCACTCGGGATGCCATTGCACGCCGAGCAAAGGCTTGTGTTCTGTGCTCTCCATGCCCTCGGGAACGGCATCTGCAGCAGCTGCCACGAAGCGAAACTTGTTTCCGGCATGGCAAACGGCTTGGTGATGGAAAGAGTTGACATGCAACTTTGTGGCATGGAATATCTGTGCGAGGAGCGAGTTGGGGTCGAAAAACACCGTTTGCGTGGGCAGATTTCGCGCTGCATCTTGCGAATGTTGCAACAAGGCATCGTGGAAAGTGGGCAAGAAAGCCTTGAATTCCCCTTCGGCCAGTGCCTTCCTGATGGGCATCGAGAAATGCTCTTCGATGTCTTGCGCCACCTTTCCGCCCAGAGCCATAGCCATAGTTTGCATTCCCCGGCAGATGCCTAGGATGGGAATTTGGCGGTTATAAGCCAGTCGGGTGATGAGCAATTCGGGCAAGTCGCGTTCTGCATTCACGCCATGCAGTCGCGTTGAAGGCTCTTCGCCGGCCCAAAGTGGGTTGAAATCGGCACCGCCAGTGAGTATCAATGCATCGATACGATCGAGGGTATTGATGATTACATCAACGCTATCAACGGGTGGAATGAGCACAGGCGTACCTCCTGCATCAACCACTTGCCGGTAATAGCGGTCCATAAGCATGGCACTACCGTCGCGATAGTTGGCCGTAAGCCCGATAACAGGCTGGCGTTTGGCCTGTGGGAACGAGCTGTATATGCTGTCTAAATGCGATTGAAAGTCGAAATTAGTCATCTTTTTTGTGGAGATTTCTCTAGAGTAAAGGCGTAAAGGAGGAAGGAAAAAGGCGGAAGGACAATGGCTTTGTTGCAAAGGTTACCAACCTGTTAACGCGAAAACGCGTCGTCTTGTTAACGCGTTAACTAGTCCATTTGTTAACTTGTCACCTTGTTAACTCGTTAACTAGCTATCTACTTCTCTTCAGGGTCTACTTGAATTTCTCGTTTAATGCTTTGTTCCAGTGAGATAAGCGTTTCGGTAGAAACAACACCGGGAATAGTTTGCAGTTTATTGTTAAGCAAGTCCATCAGTTGTTCGTTGTCTTTGGCGTAAAGTTTGATGAGCATGGTGTACGAACCCGTGGTGAAATGGCATTCAACAATCTCGTTGATGCTGTTAAGCCGTGCCACAACATTCTTGTACATGCTACCCCTTTCGAGGTTCAGGCCGATGTAAGTGCAGGTAGAGTAACCCAAACTTTTGGGGTTAACGTCGAATCGGCTACCCGTAATCACTCCGTTTTCTATTAGGTGTTGCACGCGTTGGTGAATGGCCGCACGCGATACGCCGCACTCTGCTGCCACGTCCTTAAATGGGATACGGGCATTTTGCGACAAGATGTTGAGGATTTTCTTGTCTAGGCTGTCAATTTTCTCCATGAGCTGTAAACGTGTTTTATGATTATGCTTTTTAATGCGTTCGTAAATTGCAAGCAAATGTATGCAATTTAATTGGAACAAGCAACAAAAAGTAAGATAAAAAGGAAGAAATGGCGTGTTTTGACATTTGATTAACCCATTAAAGAAAAATTAAGAGATTAGAAGATGAAAGGAAGTGGGGGTGATTGGTGCATGGCGTGGCCTCAATTATCGGACAGTTCGGACTGGTCAGACTGGTCGGATGATGTCGGACTAGTCGGATTTTGTCAGACAAAAATCCACTTTTTGCCCAACCATTCCTTTCTTCTTCTAATCTCTTTAAGGGGTTGAAAAGCTTATCTTCTTTTCTTTGCAACGGGCCGAGCAGCCTTTTTAGCAGGCTTGGCAGCAGGCGTTTCGGGCTTTACGTTGGTCACTTCAGACTTCGGTTTCTTCACCTTAACCAGTTCGACGGTGAAGATAAGCGTGGAATAAGCAGGTATGGAGCCCATCTCCCTTGCGCCATAAGCCAAGTCTTGTGGGATGTAGAGTTCCCATTTGCTGCCTGTAGGCATCAGTTGCAGTGCTTCTGTCCATCCGGCAATCACCTGATCGGCACGGAAAGTAGACGTGTCGGGCGTGCGTTTGTAGCTACTGTCGAACACCGTGCCATCAATCAGTCGGCCTTCGTACTTCACTTCCACCTCATCAGTGGCCGCAGGCTTCTCGCCGTTGCCCGTACTAATCACCTTATATTGCAGTCCGCTGGGCAAAGTTACCACTCCTTCTTTCTTAGCATTTTCGGCCAACCAGTTCTTTCCCGTGCTGATAGCCGCCTCAACCTTGGCTTTCTTTGCGGCTTCGATGCGTTGTTCGAAGAGCTGTTGTGCTTCGTCTTCGGTGTAACGCGTGAAATCTTTTTCCAAGGCTGCAATAAAACCCTCGAAGAACAATTTGGCAGCAACAGAATCTTTCGTCCCCACCAGTTCTTGTTGCGTTGAAGGCAAGATGCGCTGTTGCACCATCTGTGCAATCTGCATGCCGGCGGCGTAAGCCGAGAACGCTTGGTCGCCCTTACTGTCGAGAGCCTTGCGGAAACCACGCACAAAGTCGGCCATATAAGTGGTGTCCACCTTATACTGTTGTTGCACGAAAGGAATCAATCCCTTCGTGGCAGCCATGCCGGCAGCGTAGCTAACCGAGTCGGAAGATGTGTTTAACACTACAGGTGCAGGCGCAGCCACCTGCACAACGTCTTTCTTTTTACCCGCGAGGGCGGTATTAAAAGCGGCACTCGCCAAGAGAGCGAGTGCCATAAAGGTTGCCTTTTTCATTATTTTTCGCCTACAGAGATAAGTTCAATTTTGAAGACAAGGGCCGAGAAAGGCTTGATGTTTGGTTGTTCGCGCGAGCCGTAAGCTTGGTCTTCGGGGATATACACTTCCCAAACGCTACCTGCGGGCATGCGTGTAAGCACTTCGGTCCATCCTTTAATCACCTGGTTGGCGCGCATCGTAACAGGTTCGCCACGCTGATAGGTGCTGTCGAACACCTTACCATCGATGGTTTTGCCCTCATAGTTAACCTTAACGGCCGAGGTATCCTTCGGAATTTCGCCATTTCCTTCTTTGATGACGCGATATTGCACACCGCTGGGCAATGTTTTCACGCCAGGTTTCTTAGCGTTTTCGGCCAAGAACTTCTTTCCAGCTTCCCTGTTTGCGCCGTAAGTGCTTTCAGCAGAGCGAGCCTTAATCTTCTCAGCTTGCGTTTGCACATACTGCATGGCTTGTTCTTGGGTCATGATGCCCTTCTTGTTCTTTGCCCCGGTGATGAAGCCAGCGAGGAAATTCTTCATCGAGATGGTCTTTGTAGAGTCTTCGCCAAACAGTTCGTGGTTAATGCCCTTCACCATTTGGTTAGAGATTTGCTGACCAATCTGCACACCAGCATAATAAGCGGCCTTCTTCTTGTCGTCGCCAGCATTGGCACCATCGTTAAGACCCTTGATAAAGTCGTCGATGTAAGCCGTGTCAACATTCAGTCCGCGGTTCAGATAGTCGCGCAGACCTTGTGTTTGGCTATAACCCAGCGCATAGCTAAGGGTGTCGATGTCGTTCTTTAGGTCGGCTTTGGGCGTAGAGTTGCCACAAGCCGTGAATGTAACGGCAGCAATGGCCGTTGCAGCTAGAATTGATAATTTCTTCATTTTAAATATAATGTTGTTTCTAAAGCCTAGTTCACAAACGCAATTAGGCGAGAAAAGCCTCACCCCCAACCCCTCTCCAAGGGGAGAGGGGAGTGGTATGTGTTGTGGGTTTTGTGGTTGAAAGCGCGTGTTTTGAGCAAGCGAACTGGTCTGTAAAGTCTGTAAAGTCCAACTAGTCTGACTAGTCTGACAGGTCCGACATGTCTGAAAAATCGCAAAGAAAGCCATTGGCTTTTCTCCTTTACTACTTAATCCTTTACTCCTTTACTCCTTTACTCCTTACTCCTTTTTACTCCTTTACTACTACTTCACCTCAATGAGTTCCACATCGAACACCAATGTGGCGAAAGGCGGAATGGAGTTGCCTGCGCCGCGCTCGCCATAACCCAGTTGATAAGGAATGAAAAAGCGATATTTGGCACCCTCCTTCATCAGCTGCAAGCCCTCTGTCCATCCGGCGATAACGCCATTAAGTGGGAAAGTGGCAGGCTCGCCGCGCTGAATGCTGCTGTCGAACATCGTTCCATCCACCAGCATACCCTCGTAATGGCACACCACGCGGTCGGTAGCCTTAGGGCTTTTGCCGTTGCCTTCCTGCAACACTTGGTACTGCAAGCCGCTGGGCAGCGTCACCACACCCTCTTTCTTGGCATTCTCGGCCAAGTATTTCTCGCCAGCTTCCTTAGCCCCCTTATGTTTCTCGGCGGCCTCGGCGCGTTGTTTCTCTTCTTGCTTGCGGAAAAAATCTTCCACGATTTGCTGTGCTTCGGCCGTGGCCACTTGCGGTTCCTTGCCGTCAATCATGTCCTTAACAGCTTGTGCGAAGTCGCCAATGTTCAAGTCGTTCGCACCCATTTGTGCCAATTGGCGGCCAATGCCCAGGCCCAAAGCATAACTTAGTTTGTCCATAACAATGTTGTCTTTTATCTCTTTATTTTTCGTACAATGGCACAAAGTTACAATTATTTATCCTATCCGATACGCTAATTTGCAAAAAAAACACTAAATTTGCGATTGACAAGTCCACCTGCCACTTGTTTTCTGTCACAAACAGATTAAGGCATCGCGCACAAGCCGTGCTTAGCAACACGCAATGTGCAAGGGAAAGGCACTATTATTGTCACGATGCAACGCACAGGGATGTTAAACTTATTAAAACCGAAACGTCATGAGCACAAAAAACAAACACATCGTCTTTCTTACAGGCGCAGGGATGTCGGCCGAAAGCGGCATCAAGACTTTCAGAGGCAACGACGGATTGTGGGAAAACTACCCCGTGATGCAGGTGGCTTCGCACGAAGGATGGCTCGCCGACCCCAACTTGGTGAACCAATTCTACAACGAAAGGCGACAACAGCTCTTTGCAGCCAAGCCAAACAAAGGGCATTTGCTGATTGCCGAACTGGAGAAACGCTGCCAAGTAACGGTGATTACGCAGAACGTGGACGACCTGCACGAACGCGCCGGCTCTTCGCATGTCATTCATTTGCATGGCGAACTGCTGAAGGTGTGTTCTTCGGCCGACCCTTACAACCCACGTTTCATCCGCACATTGTCGCCAAACGATGCCGTTGTTGCGCCCGACGAGAAAGCAGCCGACGGCTCGCGGCTACGCCCTTTCATTGTGTTTTTCGGCGAAGCTGTGCCGCTTATCGACCTAGCCGCACGCACAGTGAGCCAAGCCGACGTGCTTGTTGTCATCGGAACGTCGCTTAATGTCTACCCGGCCGCCGGCCTTTTGGCTTACGCACCGCCCGCAACACCCATTTATCTCATCGATCCCGAACCGGTGGAAACGAGTTATTCCACCCAGGTTAAGCAATTGCGCATGGGTGCTTCACAGGGAATGGAAGCGTTGATGGAGAAGTTATAGCCGAATTGTCGGGCTGGCCGGACTGGCCGGACTGGTCAGAATTGTCGGAATTGTCGGACTGGTCAGACTTGTCGGACATGTCAGACTGGTCAGACTTGCCAGGCTTGTCCGATTTGTCAGACCCTTTCCGCGCTGCCCTATCGAGGCTAAAAAAATCACAAAAAATCTTTTTTGCCTTTTTAGTTGTCGCCATTTGTCGTAACTTTGCCCATATTAATTCAACAAAAGAAAGGAAAAAGAACATGAAAAGTACCTTTTTAAAAAGCCGCGCATTGTATTTTGCAACAATGTTCGCATTGCTGATAGCAGGATTGTCGTTCACTGCATGCGCCAGCGAGGATGGCGAAGACCAAGAAGAAAGTCCAATAGTTGGCATTTGGCAGCAACAAGCAAGCAGCACTGGCACACATTACGAATTTTATTACGACAACGGCAATTATGAAATCAAAAACCCAGAACAGCTGAATACACAAGGTAACATTGAACACGGGAAGTACACATTTGCCAATAAAACGCTGACATGTAATCCTGTTGGTAAAGTGCAAAGAATCTACAGTTGCGTCTTTAATGGCGACAGGCTCACCATGACACCTGCTAACACAACAGACGGTGTAAAGGAATTCAAACGCTTCTACAACACCAAGGCCATCAAACGCGCAAAAAAGTAACACCGCTCTGCGCAAGCAAAACCGCCATGCCACGCCCTAACGGGTGCAGCATGGCGGTTTTGCATTGCCTGATGCCTCATTCAACCTGCAGAATGTCGGCCAATTGCTCGAAATAGCTGTTCGTCCATAAGTCTAATTCTCTTTCGTTTCGCACAAACGGCAACACATCGGCCTTCACCCTATCAATATCTGTTTGGGCAAACTTAAGTTTAAGCCTTGCAACAAGCTCATCCTTGGCAACTTCCTCGTTATTAAACATCCGTGCCCGCTCTTGGGAAACCGACCAACCGGCGTGCTGAAAGCGCGGCTGTGCTTCAACGTCATCGACTGGGAGAGGTAAACTGCCTCGGGGATAAGGCCGTAATAACGCAAGGCCGTGGACATAGACACATACGAAGGGGCGTAAAGATGGTTGGCGATGAGCTCGGTAGACAACGGCACGCGCGACACGGAAGGGGCAACAACATAAAGCCCTTTCTTAAGTCGGACGAGCTGCCCGCCCAACTCAAGCTGCCGCACCTTTTGGTTTCCTGCCTTCAATTCTGAAAAAAGAGAAGCCACGGTGGCCGTACTCACGGGTATGTTACCCAGACAGAATAAGTTGTTTTGCACAGCACAAAGATAGTAAATTATTGAACATCAAACTAACATTTCCTTGTTTTTCTGTACCAGATCTCACTTTTTAATGCTCCATTTCCAGTGGTTGTCCCTCAACATTCCAAGCCATTGTCCGTCTGCGAAGCCAACTCGTACGTTATCTTGCAGACAAGTTAACGCGTTATTGCCAAAAAGAAGAGGTTTGGCTGCTACGCTTACCAAGGTGTTTCCACACATTCGTACCAGTACCATGCAGCTGGTACTGCGGCTACCAGCTGCTGGTAGCGCGGCTACCAAACGCTGGTAGTATGGCTACCAAACGCTGGTAGTGTGCGTACCAACCGCTGGTAGCCAAACAAGGTGGCGGAAAATGCGCCCTTATGCCAAAGGTTGTTCGTTTCAAAAGCGTAGCTTTTTGATTGTCGAAACCAACAAGCAGCCCACCAAAAGCACCCTAATAGCTGAACGAACTGCCACCAAGAAACTCGCGCAACAACGATGTTGGCGGCAATTGGTGGAAGGGCATGGGTGCGAAATAGCGCAGGAACTTGCGCAGGCGATAGGCTTCAGAATATTCTTCGCTGTTTTCTGGCACTTGTTCGAGCAAGGGTTCGGCCTGCGTTTTGATGATGGCCAACTCGAAAAGCATGGCGGTATTGAACATGGCGTCGGCCTGTTCTTGGTAGGGGAAAATCCATTTTGTTTCGCCAGCCCTCACACTGGGCCAGCGTTTGATGGTTTCGGCGGCCGATACGCCGCGGTATTTGTAGTCGCGAACGATGCGGCGAAGCAGCCGGTTGTCGGTGGTGGGGATGTAGTTGTGGTCGTCTAGCAAGATGGTTGTAAGGGCGGATGCGTACACCTTATACTTCTGGGCATCGGGGATGAGGGCCGTTAGTTCGGGATTGAGCGCATGTATGCCCTCAACCACCAGGATGCTGTCTTTGGGCAAGCGCAAAAGCTTGCCGTTTGGTTCGCTGCGCCCCTCCACAAAATTATATTTTGGCATCTGTATTTCTTCGCCTCTGAACAGAGCAGCAAGCTGTTGGTTGAGCAAAGGGATGTTCAGTGCGTAGAGGCTTTCGTAGTCGTATTCTCCCGTTTCGTCTTTTGGGGTGAGTTCGCGGTTAACAAAATAGTCGTCAAGAGAAATCTGTACTGGCCTTATTCCGTTGGCCAAGAGCTGCACCGAGAGGCGTTTGCAGGTGGTGGTTTTGCCCGAAGAGGATGGTCCGGCCAAGAGCACCAAGCGCACATCGGGGCGTGCGGCAATCTCATCGGCAATGCGAGCAATCTTCTTTTCTTGCAAAGCCTCGGACACATGCACGAGGTCGGCACTGAAACCGTTGGTGACGGCGCGGTTGAAGTCGCCCACGGTGCGTATTCCGAGGATGTGTTGCCATCGGTGGTGCTCCTTAAAAATCTCGAACATCTTGTCTTGCCGCACCAGTTCGCCCAGCTTTGAGGGGTCGGCCAAGGAGGGAACGCGCAGCAAAAGCCCATCGTAATAAGGCTCAAGGCCGAAGAGTTTCAGTTCGCGCGTGTTGGTTAGCAGCGAGCCATAGTAATAATCCACGTATCTGTCCAGTTCATAATAGGTGGTGTAGAGCGTCCCTATGGTTTCTAGCAGTCGCACTTTCGACTCGTCGCCCACCTTGCGGAACATGGCGATGGCCGCTTCAGTGGTGGTTTCGTGTCGGGATATGGGCATGCGCGCATCGATAATGGCTTGCATTCGTTGGCGAATGCAGTCCACATCTTGGGGCGTAACAGGGCGTTGTATGTCTAGGTTCACGTAATATCCATTGCTCACGGGAATGTCTATCACCACTTGGCTGTGCGGATAAATGTCGTGCACGGCCTTACAGAGCACAAAGAAGAGCGTTCGCGTGTAGGCGCGCAAGGCCGAAGGCGCATGCAGGCCGAGAAACTCCACGTCCTTATTATGGTACAAGCGAAAATGCATGCCCTCAATCTTGTTGTTCACCTTTGCGTTGATGGGACCGAAGGGCATATTTAAATTTAATTCGTGAAAAACATCATAAAGTGTGCTGCCAATTGCAATCTTTGCGGTTTTTTTATTATTTTTGCAGCGTATTAGTATGGATTGTTTCATGCTTATCGAAGTTAAGAATTAGTGGGCGTAAAGTTAAAGAATATATTTCAAAGTCACAAGAAAAAAGAGACCACATTATAGTTAATTTATGGATACAAGCAATTATCTGATTTTTAGTTTTAAGATTGCGGGTTCGTTGGCACTGCTCATTTACGGCATGAAAATAATGAGCGAGGCGCTTCAGAAGATGGCCGGTCCCCAGTTGCGCCACGTATTGGCCGCGATGACCACCAACCGCTTTACGGGCATGCTCACAGGTACGTTCATTACTTGCGCCGTTCAGTCGTCTTCGGCCACCACGGTGATGACCGTTTCGTTCGTCAACGCCGGGCTATTGACGCTAGCACAGGCCATATCCGTCATCATGGGCGCGAACATCGGCACCACGCTCACGGCCTGGATAATGTCTTTGGGCTATTCGGTAGACCTTACCAACTTTGTATTCCCCGCCTTTCTAGTAGGTATTGCGCTCATCTACAACCGCAAGCACCGCTACAAAGGCGATTTTCTTTTTGGTATCTCGTTCCTTTTCTTCAGCTTGGTGCTGCTGAGCGACACAGGCAAGCAGCTCGACCTGCAACATAACAAGGGCGTTATCGACTTTTTCAGCTCGTTCGACGTGAACAGCTATTCCACGATATTGGTTTTCTTGCTCATCGGCACGGTGTTAACCACCATCGTACAATCGTCGGCGGCAGTGATGGCCATCACCATCTTGCTTTGTTCAACGGGTGTATTGCCCATTTACTTGGGCATTGCGCTGGTTATGGGCGAAAACATCGGCACAACAGCCACAGCCAACCTGGCTGCATTGGGTGCAAACACGCAAGCAAGGCGCACGGCGATGGCCCACTTGGTATTTAACGTGATAGGTGTTGTGTGGGTGCTCATCGTGTTTTACCCGTTTGTGGAGATGATTTGCGACCTAGTGGGCTACGATCCCGAGGGTCCGAAGCTCACACACGCCGAGTTGGCAATGAAATTGCCCATCGTTCTGGCCATGTTCCACACCTTCTTCAATGTCTTTAACACGGGCATACTTATCTGGTTCATACCTCAGATAGAGAAGATTGTTTGCTGGATAATCAAGCCTGGCAAGAAAGACGAGGAGGAAGAGTTCCGCCTTCGCTTCATTCAGGCCGGCATCATGAAGACTCCAGAACTCTCTGTGCTCGAGGCTCACAAGGAGATAACGAGCTTTGCAGAGCGCATACAGCGCATGTTCGGCATGGTTCGCGAACTGATTGCCACGCGCGATGAGTCGAATTTCAATAAGCTATACACGCGAATAGAGAAATATGAGAACATCGCCGACAACATGGAGCAAGAGATTGCGAAGTATCTAAGTCAGGTGAGCGATGCCCACTTGAGCGACGACACCAAGGGAAAGATACGCGACATGATGCGCGAGATTACCGAATTGGAGAGTATCGGCGACAGTTGTTATAACCTTGCGCGCACCATTAGCAGGCTGGTGAGTTCGAAAGAAGACTTTACCGAGAAGCAATATGAACGCATTCACCAGATGTTTGAGCTTACCGACGACAGCCTTTCGCAGATGAACATCATCATTCGTGGCCGCAAAGAGCATCTTGACACCAACCGCTCGTTCAACATCGAGACGGAGATGAACAATTATCGCGCACAGCTTCGCACGCAAAACGTGTACGACATCAACAACCACGAGTATACTTACAACGTGGGAACGATGTACATGGACATCATCAACGAATGCGAGAAGCTGGGCGACTACGTGGTGAACGTGGTTGAAGCGCGCATGGGAACACGCCGCGTTGAGGCATAACAAGCAGTTTTTCTAGGGTTTCTAGGCTGGCTAGTAGCTCTAGGTTCCTAGGTTTCCTAGGGATTCTAGGAAATCTAGAAAGCCCTAGAGAATCTAGAAACCTAGAAACCCTAGAGAATCTAGGAGCCCTAGAGAACCTAGAAACCTAGAAACCCTAGAGAATCTAGGAGCCCTAGAGAACCTAGAAACCTAGAAA
>CAJPTO010000044.1 GCA_905373605.1 uncultured Prevotella sp. | reverse complement strand
TTTTCCTCAATCCATAAGCCTTGTTAACTTGTCAACTCGTTAACTTGTCAACTAAAAAAAGAAAGTTTTCCTCAATCCATAAGCCTTGTTAACTTGCCGGCTCGTTAACTTGTCAACTAACAAACCAAGGTGTTTTTTCTCCGCGTTCTCTAAGCGTAGCGTCTTCTCCGCGCACTCGTTAAAAGAGAAAACTCTGCGTACTCTGCGCCTCTGCGTGAGAATTAAACCCCAAACGTAGGTTAGCATGTAATTTCTAAAACCTTTTCTTCTTGACTATAATAAGGAGGCGAGCTGACAAGTTAGCAAAGGGACGGGCTGACAAGTTAACAAAGGGACGAATTGACCAGTTGACACAGGGACAGGTTGACGGGTTGATAAAGAAACGTGTTGATGAGAACACAAGCAGAAAAGTTGGTGAACCCGTCACTTTTTAGGGCAAAGCCTTCTTTTCTCGTTCCTCGAAAAGTGCGTTTTGCCTTTCCACTTCGCTAAAGCTCCGTGCCGGCGATTTTCAATTCTCGCCCAGGCAATGTTCAAGCAAGCCTGGCATTGCCCATTCGGCTTAACGAAAAGTTGCATAAAACGATTGGAGCTTATCCCGAACTGCCGTAAAAGATGCCTGATAGAAGGAAAATGAAGATGGTGAAGGGCGATGAAAGGAACAACGATTGAACCTTGACGGGAACTTTTTAGGGCATGCATCAAACAGACTTGCGTCCTTCAAAATGTATCTTATCGCATAAACAAAAGGCATTATAGCTTCACTTGTCTATGAGTCTTTACTATGTTTGTCAGTACAATGACGTTTGTACTGTGGCTACAAAGCCCTTGTACTGCCACTACAAGATGCTTGTACTGCCGCTACAAAGCCCTTGTAGTGTGGTTCTAAGTTGCTTGTGGCGAACCTTTCTCCATTGTTAGCTCTACAAAATGGCCGCAAACGCGCTGCCGTTCAAAGGCCGTTATTGCCTAAGAGCAAATCTATTTGAATATAACCGTAGTGTCTTGGCTGGCCCGATGTTGAATAAAAGCATAGAGCGCGCAACATCTCGTTGGCAATTGCCCTTGCGGACGGGAATCAATTTCATTAGCTTCTGACGATGAAGCCAAGAAGAACGCAGCTAATGCCTGATAATTACACCAAAACTTATCGGATAAGGGACATTAACCTACTACTGCTTTGTTAAATATTTCTAACCATGTGGAATTACCAATAAATAACTTCTTGATTTACGTCAAAAAGCATTATATTTGCAGTTGAAACCAGAAAACATTACGTTTATGACAAAGACGTTACTTACAATATTGTTCTCAACCGCCCTTCTAATAGGGTGTCCGCTTGCTTCGAGAGCCACCACGGCACTCGAGATAATGGATAACGACTTCCAAACTGTCACTATCAGTGTGAGCGAGTCGACGATACGCGTTACTGGTGCTGCCGGGCAGATGCTCTCCATCTACGACTTGGCTGGTGTGCGCGTTGCCTATTTCAAGGTGGACAGTGCCGAGAAACACTTCGACTTGAGCCTTCCCAAAGGTTGCTACATCGTAAAGGTGGGCAAAGTGGTGCGAAAAGTTGCCATCAGGTAAGCTTCGTTCCCCTGCTCTCCGCATGCCCCCAGAAAGGTGAAATGGGCTTGCGGATGTGTTGTGTCGTGCTTGTTGGGCATGCACCTCTCGCCTTTCAAAATCTAAAACATACGCAGCCTTCACGGCCATGCGCAGTGAGCATGGCGCAAAAGGTAATAAAACGACCGCCAAACGTGTTGTCGGCATCTCGATGAATAATATTTCTGAATTAAGTAAGTCCTCTTCTGCATTAATAGGCAAGTTCTCTTCTTTGGTCTTTTTGTGTTGTTTGGCTCTCATCGCTTGTGAAGAGTCAAGCGGCAATAAGCGTCCCTTGCCCACCGAAACGTCGTTGGCTAGTCTTCAGGACAACAGCTTGCACCTCAATTCAAAGAAGATTAACCAGCTTCTTTACCGCATGTCTAGGGCCGATCGCGACTCCCTTGTGGCCGACGCACGCACACGAAGGTACTATCGTGAAGGCGGAAACCTGCTTTGGGTAGACCGCTTAGGCATCGATAAACGTGCAGACACCTTGCTTACTTATCTCAACAGCGTTGAAGAAATGGGCTTCAAGAAGGGTGTTTTCGGTGTTGCGCAGATTGAGCGCGACCTCAAAAGGCTTCGCACACTCGATGTGGATACGGGTATAACCGACATAAACCGCGTGGCCGCCCGTCTTGAATACAACCTCACAAAAGCCTTTCTTCGCTATACGGCAGGCCAACATTACGGCTTTACAAACCCCACACAGATATTCAACAGACTGGACATACGCGAGCAAGACTCTGTTCGCACCACCTATCGCGGCCTTTTCGACATCCCCGTTAAGCGGCCTCCAAAAGACTTTTATACTGCCGCATTGCAAAAGATAGGCCGAGATTCGGTAGCCGTTTTCTTGCGCGAGGCTCAACCCAAGAATGCCCTTTACGCACAGCTGATAAAGCATTTCAAGGGCAAGAACCTCTCAAGGGCCGACCGCGTGCGGCTGCTTTGCAACATCGAGCGTAGCCGTTGGCGACAACCCGACTACCCACAGAACCACAATAAGTATGTCTTGGTAAATGTCCCTTCGTTCCATCTCGACGCCATTGAGGGCGACAGCGTGCTTACAATGCGCATGGCCTGTGGCACGCTGGACACCAAAACACCACTCTTAAGCAGCCATATCATGCGGATGGACGTTAATCCGCAATGGATAATCCCCCGAAGCATCATCAAGAAAGAAGTGATTGGGCATGCAGGAAACCCTGGTTACTTTGAACGCCACCGCTATTTCATCCTGCAACGCTCAACAGGCAAACGCATCGACCCTGCTAATGTGTCGGCAGGAATGTTGCTCAATCCCGACTATTTTGTGGTTCAAGAGGGTGGCGAGGGCAACTCATTGGGTCGCGTGGTGTTCAGGTTCAACAACAATTTTTCCATCTTCATTCACGACACTTCGTCAAAATGGGCATTCGAACGCGGCAACCGTGGCGTGTCGCATGGCTGCATCAGGGTTCAGAAACCATTCGAACTGGCCGTTTTCTTGCTTGGTAAGAAAGACCAAACGCTGATAGACAAGATTAACTATTCCATGCAAGCCGACCTTTCAAAACCCAAAGAAGGGGAGGAGAAAAAAACACGTGTGGACTATCGGCGGCTGGTGCGTAGCCTCAAGGTGAACCCCAACGTGCCACTCTTCATCACCTATTACACACTTTATCCAGATTTGAACGGCCGGATGCGGACATACGCCGATGTTTACGGCTATGACAAGGTGCTCTACGGCTATCTACGCCATTTCGCAATTTAGCCATGCCATGCCTTTTATCAAATTGTTTGTGCACAGTTACCATATCATTATAACCTTTTTCGCACCAACGGCGTAATGAAAGAAATAGACGAACAACGCTTGTTGCAGCTCTTGGCCAACCCTGCCACGCGCCATGCCGCTTTCGAAGACATGGTGAAAGGCTATGCCCAACCGCTTTATTGGAAGATAAGGCGCATGGTGCTTGTGCACGAAGATGCCGATGACCTGGTGCAAAACGTGTTTCTAAAGATGTGGAACAACCTAGACAGCTTCAAACAACAATCCAAGCTATCCACCTGGCTGTACAGAATAGCCGTCAACGAAGCCCTCGACTTCCTGCGAAAGCAGAAGAACATGGCCGCAATCAAGACTTCTTCCGACCCCACTTTGGCTCAACAGCTGCTTGCCGATGAGTATTTTGATGGCGATGCAACGCAGGCTCGCTTGCAAGAAGCCATCGGCTCGTTGCCCGATGTGCAGCGAACGGTGTTCAACCTACGCTATTTCGACGAGATGAAATACGAAGAAATCAGCACCATCCTCTCAACAAGCGTCGGGGCATTAAAGACCAGTTATCATCTGGCTGTTAAGAAAATACGGAAGATGATGGATGAGGAATGATGCGTTGAAGTTGTGTTTACAAGACCATTTGCAGCACTTAGTATGCCGTTTGCGGCACTTTGTAAGGCCGTTTTCCGTATATAATCGGCATAAGCGCGCAGACTGATTCTGCCAACGTATTTGTAATGTGTGTCTTTTTGTACACGCGAAGACTATGATATGCCAGTGCAAGGCACGCCAATTTCTCTTCTTGCCAATCACTTGTGTTTCTCAGCAAGCTTGTTTTGTGATTTCCACATAAAGTAAAAGCCAATGGCAACGAGTGGCAAAGAAAGAATTTGGCCCATGTCTAACGCCAAATGTTGTTCGAAATCCACTTGCACCTCTTTTAAAAACTCGATGAAGAACCGGAACGTAAATATTGATGCAAGGCAAAATCCAAAGAAAAAGCCCGACCCGATGGGCACTTTCTTTCTGCATTTTCTGTAAAAGAGCAGCCCTAAACCGAAGACAACGGCATAGAAAAGGGCTTCATAGAGCTGTGCGGGATGGCGTGGAAGCGGGTCCACCCGTGTGAAGACGAAAGCCCAGGGCACATCTGTTGGCCGGCCGATAATCTCACTGTTCATCAGGTTTCCTAGCCTAATGGCCATTGCGGTGAATGGTGCGGCAAATCCCACGCAGTCTAAAACAAAGAGATATTTCGTTTTTGTTTTTCGACAATAAAGGTAAATGGCGACAAGTAAGCCAATGACACCGCCGTGAGAAGCCAGTCCGGCATAGCCCGTATATCGCCAAGCGCCGTCTGGTAGAAGCCTGATGGGGAGTAGCATTTCGATGAAATGTGGGATGCTTTGCAGGTAATAGTTTGGTTCGTAGAACAGGCAATGTCCCAATCGCGCCCCTAAGACTACGCCAAGAAAAGTGTAAAGCAGCAGAGATGTGTACTTGCTTTGCACCATTTTGTTGTCTGTGTAGAGGCGTGCAACGATGTATGCGGCCCCGAAAAGACCGATAGCCCACAACACACCATACCATCTTAGGGCATAAAATCCTAGGTCTAGGATGTCGGTAGGGGGATTCCAATGGATGTAGTTCATGTCTTGAGTTCGCGAGGTTGTTGTTTGAGGGGTTGATATTGATGAGTTAAGGAGATAATCTTAAAGAGTTGACGAGTTGACAAGGGGATTTGCCACGCTACAACAACGCATTTGGCTTAACTCCGTAACTCCTTAACTCCACAATATACCCAACGCCCCCACGCCGATTGTGTTGGAGTGGGGGCGTGTTAGCCGTATGATGCGGTTCAAAGATTAGAACGGCAGGTCGTCCGAGCTGTCTTCCGCCGGTGCATCTTGTGCAGGTGGGAAGTTTGTTGTTCCTGTGCTTGCAGGCTGTTGTGGTGGAAAACCCGTGGGAGCTGCAGCAGCTGTGGGAACTGCAGCCGCGGCAGGTGCGCCGAATTGTGCAGGATCTACCAGTCGAACATCGTATGCTCGAATGCTGTTAAACCATCTTCCTTGGTATTCGTGCGCATCAATGTCGAACGAAACCATCACTTCCTGGCCCACTTGCACGTTGAAGCGTGCAATTCTGTCGGCACCAAACACCGAGAATACCATCTTGTGTGGATAAGCTTCGTGTGTTTCGATGACGTATTCTTGCACTTTCCATTCACCTTTGGCAGAAACTCCCGACTTTTCTGGGAGTGCAGCAATGACTTTACCTTGTATGTCCATTGTGTTGTGTCCTTATATATTTAAATGTGATAATTTGATTTTTGTCGCTTTGGTGTGAAATCAAAGGGCGGCATTAGCCGCTTTTGTAGTGCGAAGATAGTAATTTAGTTCTGAAAACTAAACTTTTCAATCTTTTTTTTTGCCAATAGGCGCGATTTTAGTATTTTTGTGCTTATAAATTCCATTGCGTGCAGGATGATTTCAGGTTGTCTTGCATGGGGAAGTGTAACCATGTATAAAATTAAAAACAAAATATACAGATGAAATTTTCAATCTCAAGTACGGCCTTAAGTAGCAAGCTGCAGAACTTGGCCAAGGCACTAAGTGCGAAACCCTCTATACCCATCCTCAATAACTTTCTTTTCGAGATTGTGGATGGCGTTTTGACGCTTACCACCAGCGACAGCGAAACAACAATGAAAGCCACAATGCCATTGGACGAAAGCGACAGCAATGGTCGTTTCACCATTCCCAGCCGCACCATTCTTGATGCAACGCGCGAATTGCCCGAGCAACCTTTGCATTTCGACATCAACCTCGAAACGATGGCCGTGCAAATCACTTATCAGAACGGCGTTTACAATTTCACTGCCCAAACGGCAGCCGAATATCCAACAACAAAAGAATTGGCAGGAGATGCTGCCAGCGTGCAATTAGAGTCGGCCGTGCTGCTCAACAGCATTGTTCGCTCGCTCTTTGCTACAGCACAAGACGAGTTGCGCCCGATAATGAACGGCATTTACTTCGACTTGAGGGAAGATGGGCTGGCCATCGTGGCCACCGATGGGCATAAGCTGGTGAGAAGCAAGAACAGTGCCATCCGTTCTGACGTGAAGCGCGCTTTCGTATTGGCTAAAAAGCCGGCCGCGTTGCTGAGAAACATCCTCACCAAAGACAGCACCTTGGTGGAAATCAAGTTCGACGACCGCAATGCCGAGGTGCATTACCCCAACGGAATGTTGTCGTGCAGGCTCATCGAGGGCAACTATCCCAATTACGAATCGGTGATACCCAAGGACAACCCCAACCAAATAACCCTCGACCGCAGGGGCTTGGTGAGCGTTTTGCGCCGCGTATTGCCTTTCGCAAGCGAGAGTAGCCAGCTCATTCGCCTACATGTGGAACAAGGCTTGGTTGAACTTTCTTCGGAAGACATCGACTTTGCCACCAGTGCCAAGGAGAGTATGGTGTGCGATTATGTGGGCATACCCATGAACATCGGCTTTAAGGGGCCTGTATTGAGCGACGTTCTTAACAACTTAGACAGCGACGACGTGATGGTACAACTGGCCGATCCCAGCAAGGCCGCGCTGGTTTTGCCGGCCGTTCAGCCTGAAAACGAGGAGATATTGATGCTCATCATGCCCATGATGCTCAACGACAACTAATGCCGTCAGCGCATTACATACCGGCGTGTTGAGGCGCAAATCCCGCGTTTGCTGCCACTTGCGCCACCATTGATAAACTTACCAGTAACAGTGTAAATGAAATTGAACTTAACCCGTCCGCTCATCATCTTCGATTTAGAGACAACCGGACTGGACTTGGTCAACGACCGCATCATACAAATATCGTATATCAAGGTTTATCCCGATGGAAAAGAAGAACGGGAGAACCTCCTGGTGTATCCCGGAAAGCCCATTCCCGACGAAGTGAGCGAGCTTACGGGCATCACAACCGACTTGGTGGAAGACGCTCCGACCTTCGAAGAACTGGCACCACGCCTTAATGAGGTGTTCAAGGGCTGCGATTTCGCGGGCTTCAACTCCAACCATTTCGACATTCCCATGCTTGCCGAAGAGTTCTTGCGCGCCGAAATAGATTTCGATTTCTCATCGGTACGCCTCATTGATGCGCAAACCATCTTCCATAAGATGGAGAAACGCAATCTCGCCGCCGCCTATAAGTTCTACTGTGGGCGGAAGATGGAAGACGATTTCGCCGCTCACCGCGCCGATCAAGACGCAGAAGCAACCTATCGTGTGCTGCTTGGCGAACTGGAAAAATACTCGGAAGCCAACCAAGAAGAGCCGGAACGCGTGCTGCCTAACGACATGGACTACCTTGCAGAGTTCTCTAAGAACAACGACAACGTAGACTTTGCCGGGCGTATCGTGTGGCGACCCGTGCTAGACGCCAAAGGTAACGAGCTGCTTGACGACAAGGGGCGGGTGATAAAGAAAGAATACTTTAACTTCGGAAAGTACAAAGGCTTTGCCGTTGACGAGGTGTTGCAGCGCGACCCCGGCTATTACAGCTGGATGATACAGGCAGATTTCACCAACAACACCAAGCAAGTGCTCACCCGTATTCGCTTGAAGGGCTTCGGCGGCCGCTGATTTCCGCCCCATCTTAACAGCTTCAGCAACCATGTTGAAAGGAAAGAAAATTGTATTGGGCATAACGGGCAGCATTGCCGCCTACAAGGCCTGCATCATTTTGCGCCTGCTGGTGAGGCAGGGAACAGAAGTTCAGGTGGTTATCACCGAGGCCGGCAAGCAGTTTATCACGCCCGTGACGCTCTCGGCACTGAGCAATAAGCCCGTGGTGAGCGAATTTTTCACGGCCAACGACGGCACATGGCACTCGCATGTCGACCTGGGACTCTGGGCCGATGCCATGCTCATTGCGCCCTGCACAGCCAGTTCGCTGGGTAAGATGGCGCATGGCATAGCCGACAACATGCTCATCACCACTTATCTCTCGATGAAAGCCCCCGTGTTTGTGGCTCCCGCAATGGACTTGGACATGTATGCCCACCCCTCAACGCAGGCCAATATCGAGCGACTTAAACAGGTGGGCAACATCATTATCGAGCCACAAGCAGGCTTTCTAGCCAGTGGCTTGGAGGGAAAAGGACGTATGGAAGAGCCAGAAAACATCGTGGCCGCGCTGGAAAAGCATTTTGAAGGCGAGGCTGTTGGCAATGCGTCTTCGCCCCAAATGCCCCTTGCAGGCAAGAAGGTGCTGATAACGGCTGGTCCAACTTACGAGAAAATAGACCCCGTTCGCTTCATCGGCAACTACTCTTCGGGCAAAATGGGCTTCGCCCTTGCTGAAGAATGCCGCCAAAGAGGGGCCGAAGTGGTGCTTGTTTCAGGGCCTGTTGGCCTGCAATCGCCTGTTGGCATCAGGCGTATTCATGTAGAAAGTGCCGACGAAATGCACGCCGCATGTCTGCGCGAGTTCGCTAATATGGATGCTGCCATATTGTGTGCAGCCGTGGCCGACTTCAAACCAGCGACCATTGCTCCGCAAAAGATAAAGCGTGAGGGCGAGAAACTCACTCTCGAACTCACCGCAACTCACGACATCGCTGCGGCTTTGGGCAGGGAAAAACGCCCTGGACAGGTACTGGCTGGCTTTGCTTTGGAAACCAATAACGAAGAAGCAAACGCACAAAAAAAGCTGAAAAGCAAGAACTTAGACTTCATTGTGCTGAACTCGTTGCGTAACGAAGGCACTTGTTTTGGTACAGACAACAACATGGTAAGCATCATTTCGGCCAACGACAATAGGCTGTTTGGATTGAAACCAAAGGCTGAAGTGGCTAAGGATATAGTGGATTATTTGTGCGAAAAGATGAAATAAAGCCTCACCCCCAGCCCCTCTCCAAGGGGAGAGGGGAGTGAAATGCCTTGTGCCTTTCGTGATAAAAGGGTGAAAAGGTGTAAAGAGAAAAGGTGAAAAAGTGAAAGGATGAAAGAGTGAAAGGGTGAAAAGAGAAAAGGTAAAAAAGTGAAAAGGTGAAAAAGTGAAAGGATGAAAGAATGAGAAGATGAAAGAATGGCTGACGCCACCTGCGCATTTGGCTTGACTTCTTAACTACCTTACTCCTAAACCCCTTATTCCTTTACTACTCACAAGAAGGCATTTGACTTAACTTCTCAACGCCCTTATTCCTTTACTCCTTACTCCTTTACTACTCACTAGCAGACGTTTGGCTTAACTCCTTAACTCCATAACACCTCAACTCCTCTTATATTAATAAGGTGTAATTGCAAATGAAGATGAAAATAGCATTTTTGTTGGGCTTACTTCTTGTTTGCCGTGTCGCGTTCGCACAAGAGTTGCGAGCGAAAGTCACCGTAAACCATAGTCAGGTGCAAACAACCGAGACGGCTGTGTTCGACAATTTGCAGCAGGCCATTGAGCAGTTTGTGAACAACAGGCAATGGACGCACCTGCAATTCAGGGAGAACGAACGCATCGTTTGCAACTTCAACATCACCATACAGCAATATGATCGCGAGGCCAACCGCTTCTCGTGTAAGGCACTTATCCAAGCAAATAGGCCTGTGTATAACGCCTCTTATTCGACCATCCTTTACAACAACACCGACAACGACTTTAATTTCGACTATTCGCAGTTCGACCAATTGGAATTGAACGAAGACAATCTCTCCAACCAACTCACGGCCCTACTGGCATATTATGCCTATCTCATCATCGGATTAGACCTTGACAGCTTTGCTCCGATGGGGGGAGAAGACGTGCTGCAACGTTGCATGACCCTCGTGAACAATGCCCAAAACCTGCCGTTTGCCGGCTGGAAGTCGTTCGATAACGACCGAAACCGCTTCGCCATCATCAACGATTACCTTGATGGGGCCATGCAACCCTTCCGCCAATTACAGTACGACTACTATCGAAAGGGGCTAGACGAGATGGTGAACAATGCCGAACGGGGTCGCGTAAACATCACAACAGCACTGGAAGAAGGCCTTAAACGCAGCAAGGAAAACAAGCCTTTGAGCATGCTTCCGCAGATATGGACCGACTATAAGCGCGACGAACTGGTGCAGGTGTACCAAGGAAAAGGAACGCAAAAAGAGAAACAAGCCGTCTACGACCTGCTGTTTAAAATCAATGCAAGCCAAAACAACGCTTGGGAAAAAATAAAAGAATGACATGCTAACACAACTATATATTAAGAATTTCGCTCTGATCGACGAACTGGACATGGACTTTCACTCGGGATTTTCGGTGATAACGGGCGAAACGGGTGCAGGAAAGAGCATCATACTTGGTGCGCTTGGATTGGTTATGGGCCAGCGAGCCGATGTGAAAAGCATCAAGCACGGTGCCGACAAATGCACCGTAGAGGCGCATTTCAACATTGCTCCCTATGAACTGGAACCCTTTTTCGAACGCAACGACCTGGACTACGATGCCGCCGACTGCATCATTCGCCGCGAGATTAGTGCTTCGGGCAAGAGTCGTGCATTCATCAATGATGCCCCCGCGCCGTTAACACTGGTCAAGGAGTTGGGCGAAAGGCTCATCGACATTCACAGTCAGCACCAAAACTTGTTGCTCAACAAGGAGGATTTTCAGCTTAATGTTATCGACCTCATCGCTCAAAACGCTGACCAACTAGCCGATTATGCCGAGGCATACGCCCAATATAAGGCGGCAGAAAAAACACTTCGGCAACTCGAAGAGCTGATTAGCGGCAACAAGGAACGCGAAGACTACCTGCGTTTTCAACATGCCGAACTGGAAGAGGCCAAGTTGGAAGACGGCCAACAGGAGGCTTTGGAACAAGAATCGGAGATGATGTCGCACGCCGAAGACATCAAAGCAGCCCTTTATCAAGCCGTCGAGGGCATTGACGGCGAAAGCAATGGCATGCTGGGAAACCTACACAGCTATGCCAACAGACTGCATGACATCGAAGACATCTATCCAAGCGTCAAGGATTTGGCCGAGCGTCTGGACAATTGTTACATCGAACTGAAAGACATTGCCCAAGATCTAGGCGCGCAAGTAGAGGATGTTGACTTCGACCCACAGCGTCTTGAAGAGATTACCCAGCGGCTAAACACCATCTATTCGCTCGAGAAAAAATATCGTTTGGACAGCGTGGCAGAGCTCATTGCCATGCACAACGACATCAAACAACAGCTGCAACACATCGATAATGGCGATGCCGACTTGGAGGAATGCCGCAAAAAGCTGGAGCAATCCTTGGCACTTTGCACCGAGAAAGCCAAGCAACTAACCGCCATTCGCCAAAAAAGCGCACTGCAGATAGAACAACAACTAAAAGCCATGCTGATGGAATTGGGCATACCCAAGGTGCAATTCAAGATTGAATTAAGCCCCAAAGAACTATCTCCCACCGGCTGCGACAAGGTGTCTTTCCTCTTCAGCGCCAACACCAACACGGCTCTGCAGCCCGTAAGTCAGGTGGCTTCGGGTGGCGAAATCGCCCGCGTGATGCTCTCTTTGAAGGCTATGATAAGCAATGCAGTGAAGTTGCCCACCATCATCTTCGACGAAATAGACACTGGTGTTAGTGGAAGAGTGGCCGAAAAGATGGCCAACATCATGGCTGGCATGGGCAAAACCGACCGACAAGTGATTGCCATCACCCACCTTCCGCAGATTGCTGCCCTGGGAACAACCCATTACATGGTGTCGAAAGAAGAGACCGACCAAGGCACCGTGAGCCACATGAGCCTGCTGAACCCCAGCGAACGCATCGACGAAATTGCCAAGATGTTGAGTGGAAGCGATGTCTCGGCAGCCGCAATAGACAACGCCAAGACCCTTCTTGGCCTACAATGAACATACAGAAACAGTAATATATGAAATCAGTTTTCTTATCCCTGCTCTTCACTTTCTTTGCACTTGGTGCGCTGGCACAGTCGGCCAACGTGCAGAAAGTGTCCAAATCGGTTTTCAGCCTAACCACTTTTAAGAAAGACGGAAGCCTGCTTGCCTCGGGAAGGGGCGTGTTTGTGGGCACTAATGGCGAAGCTGTTAGTACGTGGACACCCTTTATTGGGGCCGACAGCGCCATCGTTATTGATGCCAATGGCAACAAACACAGCGTTGAGGTAATATATGGTGCGAGCGAGGTTTACGACCTTTGCAAGTTCAAAGTGAATGCCATCACCACGCCTGCACCAACGGCTAAGGCGCAGATGGCTGTGGGAACGCGCGCTTGGGTTGTGCAATATTCCACTGGAAGGGCACAGACCTCTGCACTGAAAGTGAAAAAGGCCGAGCCTTTTAACACCGATTGCCATTTCTACCAGTACGACGGACAACCCGAAAACATACATGTGGGCTGCCCCGTAACCAACGACAAGGGCGAGGTTATGGGACTCTTGCAACACTCAAACCTCAGCGGCGACTTCAATTCCGTTGACGTTCGCTTCGCCGAAACGTTCAAAACAACGGGGCTATCCGTAAACGAACCCATACTGAAGCAAACCACCATACGCATGGCTTTGCCCGACAAGCAAGACCAAGCACTGCTGATGCTGATGCTCGAGGCCAGCCAAACGTCGCCCTCACGCTATCAACGATATGTGGAAGACTTCATCCATAAGTTCCCCAGGTCGGTTGAAGGCTACGTCTCTTTGGCCGAGTTGTATCTCGCACGCAACGATTTTGGCAAGGCCAATGCCACCATGCAGACGGCCTTAAGCGTGGCCGACAAGAAAGATGAGGCGCATTATAACCTGGCTAAGCTCATCTATCAAAAGGAGGTTAGGCAAGCCAACATACCTTATCCACAATGGAACTTAGACCTTGCCTTGGCCGAAACGAACAAGGCTTACGCCATTAACCCCCTGCCTTTGTACAAACATTTGGAAGCGCAAATCGCATTTTTCAAAGGCGAATACGCCAAAGCCTACGACCAGTTTATGGCTCTCACAAAAACCAACCTGCGCAATGGCGAGCTGTATTATGAAGCCGCGCAATGCAAACAGCAGCTAAAAGCACCTTTCGATGAGATTTTAACCTTGCTCGACAGTGCCGTTACGGCGCAAGATGCAAACCTTTCTGCCCCATACGTGTTGGCTCGCGGCACAGCTTTGCATGGTGCGCAACAATATAAGAAGGCCTTGGCCGACTATAATCGCTACGACACATTGATGCTTGGGCGTGCCTCGCACGACTTCTATTACACGCGTGCGCTGTGCGAAGTGCAGCTCCGGCAATTCCAACAAGCGTTGAACGACTTTGCCCACGCCATCGTTCTCAATCGCGAAGAACCCACCTATTATGCCGAATTGGCCCAACTGCAGCTTCGTGTTAATCAGAAAGAGAATGCCGTTATTACGGCCGACTTGGGCCTAAGCGTGGCCCCCAACTATCCCGACCTTTACCTTATTAAG
The DNA here is from genome assembly GCA_905373605.1 of uncultured Prevotella sp. Classification (GTDB taxonomy): domain Bacteria; phylum Bacteroidota; class Bacteroidia; order Bacteroidales; family Bacteroidaceae; genus Prevotella. Next base: position 3,119 of record CAJPTO010000044.1, on the reverse strand, counting down.
GGCTTGGCCTTGGTAAACGACAACAAGAAGGCCGAAGGACTGGCTGCATTGAACAAGGCTAAAGAACTGGGCGACACGCGTGCCGACGAGCTGATAAAGAAATATAAGTAGCCAACAGACGTGGGGTATGGGTGCAAGATGTGACAACGAAGCTGGCAATGTTGTTTTCATGGCACGCCATTTCGCACAAACGCCACCTTATCCCACGCCCTTTCGCCCTTAACGAACATCATCTGGGCAGCGACAATTGCCCACACCACCACATAATGGAACAACAATATCCTTCCGCACTCTTGGAAAAAGCCGTGTCCGAGTTCAGCAAATTGCCGGGCATTGGTCGTAAAACGGCACTCAGGCTGGTGCTGCACATCCTCAAAACGCCTGTTGAGGACGTGCAACACTTCTCGTCTGCCATCCTAAGCGTGCGCAAAGACATCAAGTATTGCCACCTCTGCCACAACATCAGCGACACAGACACATGCGCCATTTGCGCCAATACGCGCCGCGATGCGGCCACCATTTGCGTGGTGGAGAACATACAAGACGTGATGGCCATTGAGAATACGCAGCAATACAACGGCCTTTACCATGTGCTAGGGGGCGTTATCTCGCCTATGGATGGCGTTGGCCCGAACGACATCGAGATTGGTTCGCTGGTTGAACGCGTGGCTAACGGTGGCGTGAAAGAGGTGATTTTGGCACTTAGCAGCACAATGGAGGGCGACACAACCAACTATTACATCTCGCGGAAAATTGCTCCTTACAAGGTGAAGACCAGCGTTATAGCCCGCGGCATCTCCGTGGGCGACGAGATTGAATATACGGATGAGGTGACACTTGGCCGCTCTATCATCAACCGAACATCAATAACAGAAACATAAATGGTGTTAGTTTTATGAGTTCTTGAACTTATGAGTTTGTTTGTTTAGCGTTTGTTAGTTTAAAATTTTCCCAGCCTTCTAACTTCTGCTAAGTTTAAAAGCATAACCATTTGGTGTGGATGTATAGGGGGAAATTCGCAAATATATGGGTTCTTTCGAAGGACTTGTTGCTTATAACAAACAACAGTACACGATAAAAGAAGTGACTTATAAGTTCAACAAATCAATACCCCATCAACTCATCAACTCACAACCCCATCAGCTCAATAGCTCATCAACTCACAAACTCACAAACTAAAATAACATGCGCACTCAACAAGCACTCAATATCCTTTTTTACGCCAGCATAGCATTGTCATTAGCAATCGCATTGCTGTTCGAAACCGACACCCTGATAGGCGGATGGTGGGCCGACAACCGCTCGGCCGACTTCCTTTGCACCACCATTCTGGAGCTTTTTTCGCTTTGTGCCATCCCCTTGGCATTCCGTTTGGTGCGTCCCGGCCGTTCAAATGTCGAGCGGATGAGTTACGAACGCCGCGCCCTTTTGCGCCTTTTACTGTTGTGTTTGCCCTTGTTTATCAACACATTGATGTATTATGCCTTCATGGGTGTGCATTATGGCTACATGGCCCTCATCCTTCTGCTCTGCCTATTCTTCGTGGTGCCCACCAAAAAACGCTATGAACGCGAGAAAGAAAGCTTGCATTCCACCCCAAAACAGCCCCAAGATGCCTAAGCTTACGGTGGTTATCGTTAACTATAACGTGAAATATTATGTGGAGCAATGCCTGCATTCGCTTCGCAAAGCCTTGGCTGCAATCGATGCCGAGGTTTATGTCGTGGACAACCATTCGCACGACGGGTCGGTGGAATACCTGCAAGAACGCTTCCCCGATGTTAATTTCATTGCCTGCATGCACAACAATGGCTTTGCCTACGCCAACAATGTGGCCATCAAGCAGAGCCAAAGCCAATATGTCTTGCTGCTCAATCCCGATACGTTCGTGGCCGAAAACACCATCCAGGCGATGCTTACTTTCATGGACGAGCATCCTCTTGCAGGCGCAACGGGCGTGCAAATGCTGGGTGCCGACGGGCAAAGGGCAATGGAGTCGCGCCGTGGCTTGCCCTCGCCGATGGTGGCTTTCTACAAGATGAGCGGCCTATGTGCACGATTTCCACAAAGCAAGCGGTTCGGCAAGTATTACCTTTCGTTCCTGCCTTGGGATGCGCCGGCGCGCATAGAGGTGATAAGTGGCGCATGCATGATGGTTAGGCGCGAGGCTTTAGACAAGGTGGGGCTGCTCGATGAAGACTATTTCATGTATGGAGAAGACATCGACCTTTCTTATCGCATTATCAATGCAGGATACGAAAACTGGTACTTGCCTTGCCAAATTCTCCATTATAAGGGCGAAAGCACCCACAAGTCGTCTTTCCGTTACGTGCACGTGTTTTATCAAGCCATGCTCATCTTCTTCCGAAAACACTATCGCAACTCGCGTTTTTGGGTGTCGTTGCCCATCAAGGCGGCCATTTATTTCAAGGCTTTCACGGCATTGATGAACATCCAAACACGACTTTTGCGCCGCGCTTTGGCTTTACGGCCAAGCAGAAAACAGCAACCCTGCTATTGTTTTTACGGGTCGGAAACCGCCGGATTAGCCATGCAACGAATGGCCAAGCGCAAGGGATTGGACGTGCGATGCACCATTGCCAACGAGCAAACATTGCCCTTGGGACACAACGCCAGCAGCGATACCCCAACACAACCCACCGTTGTGGTTTACGACACCAGCGCGTTCAGCTATCAAAGCGTTCTCCAAATCATGTCTGCACATCCACAAAAGAACGTAACCCTTGGACTTTTCAACCCCGAAACCCAACTGCTCATCACCGCAAAAGACATCATACAATGAACATCCCCACAGTAACGCTGCGTGCGATGGAGCCCGAAGACCTCGACACGCTTTATAAAATAGAGAACAACCACGAGCTTTGGGGCGTTAGTGCCACCAATGTTCCGTACTCGCGCTTTGCACTTCACGAGTATGTTGAAACCAACACCAACGACATTTACACCGACAAGCAGGTGCGAATGATGATTGATAACGAGGCGGGAGAAACCGTTGGCATCATCGACTTGATGAATTTCTCACCGCAAAACAGCCGTGCCGAGGTGGGTATCGTTATCATGAAGGCCCATCGGCGCAAGGGATATGCCGCGTCGGCGTT
>CAJPTO010000043.1 GCA_905373605.1 uncultured Prevotella sp. | reverse complement strand
GTTTATCAACGAAACCGACATGCAGCAACAACGCAAGGTTCTTGTCATCAGCAAAAGCCGCGCCAAGGGGCTCATGCCCAACCACTGGCAGGGCATTGTGGGGAAAGACGTGACGATGGGTGGGCTGGCTTTCCTCGTTGTGGGCGTGTATTCAGACGATGAGAGCATGTTCCGCAACAGCTCGTACGCCCCTTTCACCACCGTAAGAACCATCTACAACAAGGGCGATAAAACCGACAACGTCATCTTTAGCTTCAAGGGCCTGGACACGCAAGCGGCAAACGACGACTTTGAGAAGGCTTATCGCCGGAAGATTAACAGCCACCACGATGTTGCTCCCGATGATGAAGAGGCCGTTTGGATTTGGAACCGTTTTACAGACAGCATGCAAATGAACACGGGCATGGGGCTTGTGCGCACCGCCTTGTGGATAGTGGGCATCTTTACCTTGCTAAGCGGCATCGTGGGCGTTAGCAACATCATGCTCATCACCGTGAAAGAACGCACCCACGAGTTTGGAATACGCAAGGCCATCGGTGCCACGCCGTGGTCGATTTTGAAGCTCATCATCACCGAGAGCATCATCATCACCCTCTTCTTTGGATATATTGGCATGATGTTGGGCATCGGCGCCAACCTCTGGATGGACGCAACACTGGGCAATGCCTCGATGGATGCGGGTGTGTTCCAACAAAAGATGTTCCTCAACCCCACGGTTGGCTTCGGCGTTTGCATGCAAGCCACGCTGCTCATCGTTGTTTCTGGCACCTTCGCAGGGCTAATCCCGGCACGAAAGGCAGCCAAGACACGCCCCATAGAAGCGTTGAACGCAATGGACTAAAAGTAAAGGACGACATTATGAAAGGAAAAAGGAATGATTAGCCTGCATAAAGAGGCTGACAAAACAACTACAACGTTTCTTGTCAACTCGTAAACTTGCCAACTCGCCAACTATAAATTCCTTGTCAACTCGTTAACTTGTCAACTCGTCAACTATAAAATCAATGATAGATTTCGACAGATATAAAGAAATACTCGACACCCTGACGCGCAACAAGACGCGGAGCTTCCTCACGGGCTTCGGTGTTTTTTGGGGCATTTTCATGCTTGTGGCCCTGCTGGGTGGCGGCAAAGGGCTGCGCGAATTGCTGTCAGCCGCCTTCAGTGGCTTTGCAAACAACGCCGGAGTGGTCATCACACAGAACACCACTAAGCCATACGAAGGTCTGAAGAAAGGCAGGAGATGGAGCATGACAACCAAAGATGTGGAACGTGTGAAGCAACAAGTGCCAGAAGCAAACGTGGTTACGCCCATGCTTAGCCAATGGGGGATGAACGCCGTGTACGAAGACAATAAAACATCATGCGTGCTTAAGGGGCTGGAGAAGAACTATCAGCTCATCGAGGCCCCACAAATATATTACGGACGCTACTTAAACGACCTGGACAACCTGCAGAAACGCAAGGTGTGCATCATGGGAAAGAAGGTGTATAAGACGCTCTTCCCACACGGCGGAGACCCTTGTGGCAAGGAAATCCGCGTGGGCGACGTGTTCTTCACCGTGGTGGGCGTAGACTATAGTGCAGGCAAATTCAACATCAACGGCAACAGTCAAGAGACCGTTGTGGTGCCAATAAGCGTGATGCGCGATGCTTTTGCCATGGGCGACACCATACACATGCTCTGCTTCACTGGCCAAAAGGGCATCAAAGTGAGCGACATCGTACCCGAGATCCGAACGGTTATTGCCCGTGCACACCACGTGGACCCCACCGACGAGAAAGCAATTCTCGCCTTTAACATGGAAGCCATCTTCAGCATGATGGACAATTTGTTCAGCGGTGTCGACTTCTTGGCATGGCTCGTTGGCATAGGTACACTGCTTGCGGGTGCCATCGGGGTGAGCAACATCATGATGGTGACGGTGAAAGAACGCACAACAGAGATTGGCATCAGGCGCGCCATAGGGGCTACTCCGCGCAACATTCTCACCCAAATCATCACCGAGAGCATCACGCTCATCAGCGTTGCAGGCATGTCGGGCATCGTTTTCACGGCGCTGATACTGCAATTGGCCGAGATGGCTAGCACCACCGACGGCATAGTTGGCACCCATTACCAAATAGATTTCACCACGGCCGTGGGTGCGGTGCTGTTTCTTTGCGTGCTAGGTGTGCTTGCCGGGCTTGCCCCCGCGCTGCGAGCGATGAGCATCAAGCCCGTAGATGCCATGCGCGATGAGTGAAAACGCATGCCGCAAACCACATAATCCCCTTCGCAAAATAAACAAACAAGACATAGAACATTAACAAAGGAGACCCCAAAACACAGACAGCGCACCTGTCAGCCCTACTTGGGGATGAACGTTATGAAGAAAAAAATCTTTTTTGCAGTGCTTATCGCCCTCGTGTTCGTAGGAACTTTTGTGTTTCTTTGGGCCAAATCGCAACCCCAACCCGAACAATACACCGAACTAACGGCTAGCGTTAAGGACTTGAAGAAAACTACTGTTATCACCGGGCGCATAGAACCGCGCAACGAAGTGAATGTGAAACCACAAATATCGGGCATCATCACCGAGATTATGAAAGAGGCCGGACAGCCCATTCAGGCAGGAGAAGTGATTGCAAAGGTGAAAGTGATACCCGACATGGGGCAGCTTAGCGGGGCACAAGCGCGCGTTAGACTGGCCAACATCAACCTTGTTCAGGCCAAAACCGAATACGAAAGGGAGAAGACGCTCTTTGACAGAGGTCTGGTGGCTGCGCAAGAATACGAGAAGATTAGGCAGGCTTACCAGCAGGCTAAAGAAGAAATGTCGGCTGCCGACGACAACCTGCAGGTGGTTCGCGACGGCGTTTCGAAGAGCAATGCCAAGGCTAGCTCCACGCTGATACGCTCTACCATCACGGGAATTATCCTAGACATACCCGTGAAAGTGGGCAATTCGGTTATCCTCAGCAACACTTTCAACGACGGAACAACCATCGCAAGCGTGGCCAACATGAACGACCTCATCTTCAAAGGCAACATCGACGAAACCGAAGTGGGGCACATCCGACAGGGAATGACGATGAAAATAACCATCGGCGCATTGCAAAACCTCAACTTTACGGCCTCGCTCGAGTACATTTCGCCGAAAGCCGTGGAGAACAATGGCGCAAATCAGTTTGAGATTAAGGCCGCAGTGCATGTGGATAAGGGTACAAACATACGCAGCGGATACAGTGCCAATGCCGAAATTGTGTTGCAAGCGGCCAACAATGCGCTGACTGTACCCGAGAGTGCCATCGAGTTTAGCGGCAAAGACACCTACGTGTACATACCCAAAGGGCAAGGAAAAGAACTCACTTACGAACGCCGTAAGGTGAAAACGGGGCTTAGCGACGGCATCGACATACAGATATTAAGCGGTCTGAAAGCTGGTGACAAGGTGAGAGGACCGAAAGTTGTCGCCCCCACAGATGCTAAGAGTGAAGAATAATAAAGGTGAAAGGGTGAAACCCTCCCCCTTATCTCCCCAAAAACTCAAAAAATCATAAACTAAAAATATGAACGCACTTAAACAATCATTACTACTTGTAGCATGTGCAACGGCCTTGACAACCGCACAGGCCAAAGACATCGAGGTGAAAACCTTTCGTTATGCCGGACCTTTCAACCTGCCTGCACCCGTATTGCTAGACAGCACCGACGCACAACAAAAGACATTTGCCAGCGAGTCGCTGCTCAACACGCCCCTACAACTAAACTTGGCACTGCAAGGCCGTATCGTCAACGCGGGAAACCTGCCCACCACGGCCGACCCCTACGCGCTGAACTTGCTGCAATTCAACATCCAAAACGGAGGATACCGCAACGTGGGCATCGAGCTTAAGGGCCTTAAGCACTACCAAGTGTATGTAGACGGGAAGCTGGTGTCGCCCACCAACGTGGCATTGGTGCCGCAAACCCACCGCGTTGTCATTAAGTACCTGAGCCAAAAAGACTCTACTTACAACCTCTCCGTGCGGCTAACCAACGTGGGCGACAGCATAAACGTGAACACAGATACGCGCCGAACGCTCGCTCTGAGCGACATCCAGAACGGCTTGCAATACTATCGCGTGGGGCTTTCGGCCAACGGACGTTTCCTCATCACCAATTATTACGACGTGATGGACGGCGGATACACCCGCTATTCGTGGCGACTGACCGACCTGAAGACGGGTACCATCATGCGCGAATCTAACGAAGCGATGAACTGGATACCGGGAACAAACCGCTTTTACACAACAAGGAAGGGACGCGACGGACAAGACATCATCGCTACCGACCCGATCACTGGGCGCGAACAGCCGCTCGCAACGGGCATTGGCGAAGGAGGTGTTACCCTTGCACCTAATGGCGAGTACCTTATTCTGGCCACTTCGCAAGAAGGGCCTAAGGAAGATGCCGACATTTACGAGATTACCGTGCCAGACGACCGCCAACCAGGATGGCGAACACGATGGAACCTCTCGATGATAGACCTCAAAACAGGACTTACCCGTCCGCTAACATTCGGGTATCATAACGTGGCACTAGAAGACATATCGGCAGACGGACGCTACATCCTTTATATGGTGTCGCATGGAAGACTCGAAAAACGCCCCACAACGGTGTTCTCGCTATATAAACTCGACGTAAGGACGATGCAGAACACCTGCGTGGCGCAAAACGAAGGCTTCCTCTCCGAGGCGCGTTTCTCGCCAGATGCATCGGTTATCTTGGTGAAAGGCACTGCCGAAGCATTCAACAGCGTGGGCAAAAACCTGCTCGAAGGCCGCACGCCTAACATGTACGACTACCAGCTTTTCGCACTTAACGCCACAACAAAAGCCGTTACGCCCCTCACAAAGACGTTCAACCCCAGCATCGAGAACTTCACCTGGAACCCGCAAGACGGACAAATATATTTCACCGCTCTCGACAAAGACCAGCAAAAGTTGTTCCGCCTGAACCCCAAAACGGGGCGTTTCACGCGCTTCAACATGCCCGAAGACTATGTAACGCGCTTCACTTTCGCCCACAATGCACCCCTTGCTGTGTGGTACGGAGAAAGTGCTTCAAACTCGGATAGGCTCTATTCGCTGAACCTCGACAACGGAAAGAGCACGCAAATGGAAGACCTCAGCATGCTAAAGCTCAAAGATGTGGACCTTGGAACATGCACACCGTGGAACTTTGTGTCGTCGCGCGGCGACACGATAACGGGTCGTTGCTACCTCCCACCCCACTTCGACCCCAACAAGAAATATCCCATGATAGTGAACTATTACGGCGGATGTTCGCCCATCAGCGTGTATTTCGAGAGCCGTTACCCCTTCCACCTCTACGCCGCGCAAGGATATGTGGTGTATATGCTTAATCCCAGCGGTGCTGCCGGCTTCGGACAAGAGCATGCTTCGCGGCATGTGAACACCGCCGGCAAAGGTGTTGCCGAAGACATCATCGAGGGAACGAAGGCTTTTCTTAAAGCGCACCCCTACGTAGACCCCAAACGCGTGGGATGCATCGGGGCTTCGTACGGCGGATTTATGACGCAATACCTGCAAACGCAAACGGAAATCTTCGCCGCTGCCATATCGCATGCCGGCATAAGCGACCACACCAGCTATTGGGGTGAGGGCTATTGGGGATACAGCTACAGCGAAGTGTCGATGGCAAACAGCTATCCTTGGACCCGAAAAGACCTCTATGTAGACCAGAGTCCGCTGTACAATGCTGACAAGATACACACGCCCCTGCTCTTCCTCCACGGCAATGCCGACACCAATGTGCCCATCGGCGAGAGCATTCAGATGTTCACGGCCCTGAAATTGCTTGGCAGGCCCACGGCTTTTGTTGTGATAAACGGCGAAGACCACACCATCATGAACTATCAAAAGCGCATCAAATGGCAGAACACCATCTTCGCTTGGTTCGCTCGTTACCTGCAAAACAATCCCTCGTGGTGGCAAGCACTCTATCCAGAAAAGAAACTTTAAACGCATAGATTAAGCAAAAAGTCGGGTTAAGTTCCAATCATGATCGAATTGGAGGCCTTACAATCACACATAGATTAAGCAAAAAAATCGGGTTAAGTTCCAATAAAGGCACTTAAGCCGATTTACATTTGGCCCACTACCAACAATCAACACCACTTCCCTTTGGCCTTTCCGCCTTGTTCCGCACATCATTTTCGACATGATTTTATATCCAAGCGACGTGTTAGACGTAAGAGATGGCCTTGTTTTTTCTAACACTTCTCCTTGCTAACTCACGCATTTAGCACTGCTAACTCATGCACTTTGCACTGCGAACTCACGCACTTTGCGCTGCGAACTCACGCACTTTGCGCTGCGAACTCATGCATTTTGCAACGTTATCTCTTACAAAAGACAACGCTTTCTTCCACACTTTGCCAGCCACTTCAATGCGATATCCTCGTTGGGAAGCGTGAAGCAACCCAAAGAAAGCACTAAAAGTTATTGCATTTAGACAAATGTTGCCTTCATGCATGTTTAAAATTGTAAATACCAACGCAACATTTGTGCTCGTACACATACCATAAATCATCCTTATTTATAAGGAATTACGCGTTAAAATAGATTAAATCTACATTCTTAACACTCGTTAAAATAGAAGTCAAACATTAAAAAAACACATCATCAAAAAAACAACATTGCGTTTTATTTGCTATATTTACAAAATAAAACCTTGCGAACATGGTAAAAGACAAGCTAAAATCTATCTTATCGGCATTCAGCTACCGCCAAAAAGTGTTCCTTTTGGTGGTTGGAGGAATGGTTGTAGGCCTCGGCGGACTGTTCATGTACCTGCTTAGGATGCACACCTACCTTACCGACGACCCATCGGCATGCGTTAATTGTCACATCATGACGCCTTATTACGCCACGTGGATGCACTCGTCGCACGCACGAGATGCCACGTGCAACGACTGCCATGTGCCGCACAACAGCATCTTCGCCAAGTATTATTTCAAGGCGAAAGACGGCATGAACCACGTTCGCAAATTTGTAACTTTCAGTGAAAGGCAGGCCATCACCGCCGAAGATGCCAGCGCAGGCGTGATAATGGACAATTGCATCCGCTGTCACACGCAGCTTAACCAAGAGTTCGTGCGCACAGGCCGCATCAATTACATGATGGCTAAGCGCGGTGAGGGAATGGCTTGCTGGGATTGTCACCGCGATGTGCCACATGGCGGCATGAATTCACTATCATCTACACCTGGTGCACAAGTGCCTTTACCCGACTCGCCCGTGCCGGAATGGCTGCAAGGTATGCTTGGGAAAAGGGGAAAATAAACCTAAACGCAACCTCTTTTGACGCTATGCGCAAAGAGAAACGCGACAATAAAAAACGAAACTAAAAACTATTAAGATATGGCAAAGCAATTAAAACGTTGGCAAGGATGGCTGTTGTTCGGTGGTTCAATGGTTGTCGTCTTTATCTTAGGACTTCTCGTGTCCTCGCTTTTGGAGCGAAGGGCCGAAGTGGTGAGCATCTTCAACAACAGAAAGACTCCAATGGAAGGCATCGTTGCCGATAATGCAAAGTTCGCCAGCGACTTCCCACGCGAATACGAAACGTGGAAGCAAACGGCAGACACCACTTTTAAAAGCGAATTTAACAGCTCGAACGTAGTAGACGTGCTGGCACAACGCCCCAACATGGTGATATTATGGGCCGGATACTCGTTTTCGTTGGACTACAACACGCCGCGCGGACACCATCACGCCGTAGAAGACATGCGCGCCATATTACGCACGGGTGCACCAGGAGTGACACCTGGCAAAGAACCGCAGCCCGGAACGTGCTGGACTTGCAAAGGGCCAGACGTGCCAAGACTGATGAAAGAACATGGCATTGCCAATTTCTATAAGGCACCGTGGTCGCAATGGGGCGACCAAGTGATGAACTCGGTGGGCTGTTCAGACTGCCACGACTCGAAGACGATGGACCTAAAGCCCGCACGCCCCGCACTATACGAGGCGTGGAAACGCGTGGGCAAGGATGTCAACAAGGCCTCGCACCAAGAGATGCGCTCGCTGGTGTGCGCACAATGCCACACCGAATACTATTTCAAGGGCGAAGGACAATACCTCACTTTCCCACAAGACAGCGGCATGACCGTTGAGGCCATCGAACGATATTTCGATGCAATGAACTACAAAGACTACACGCACGCACTGAGCAGGGCACCTATCCTCAAGGCCCAACACCCAGGATACGAGATACATAAGATGGGAATACACGGACAACGCGGCGTTTCGTGCGCCGATTGTCACATGCCTTACATGAGCGAAGGCGGCGTGAAATACACCGATCACCATATCATGAGCCCACTTGCAAACATCGATCGCACCTGCCAAACCTGCCACAGACAGAGCGCAGAAACGCTTAGGCAGAACGTTTACGAACGCCAACGCAAGTGCAACGAGATAAGAAACCGCGTGGAACAAGAGCTGGCTACGGCGCACATTGAGGCCAAATTCGCATGGGATAAGGGCGCAAGCGAGGCCGAAATGAAGCCTGTTCTCGACCTTCTTCGCAAGAGCCAATGGCGTTGGGACTTTGCCGTGGCCTCTCACGGAGCATCTTTCCACGCCCCACAAGAGATTACACGCATCCTTTCGCACAGCCTAGACTATGCCAATCAAGCTCGCTTGAAAGTGGCAAAGGTGCTTGCCCGACACGGATTTACTGACGATGTGCCTATGCCCGACATATCTACAAAGGCCAAAGCACAAGCATACATCGGGCTAGACATGAAGCAAAAGCATGCCGACAAGGAGAAATTCTTGCACACCATCGTGCCGCAATGGATAAAGAAGGCTAAGGCTGCCGGGCGTGCAATAGAAATCTAAGGCTGTTACCAAAAGGATGTTGCAGACCATAAACCAATTATAGCAACCGCCATAAAGGGGTTAAGGCCCACAAAAAGGCCTCAATCCCTTTATGGTGTCCATAACATGGCATCGCGGCTTACGCCAAATCGCCTTGCACAAAGCAACCATTCCCTGCCGCATTTTGCCCACGCGCCGTTCATATATATTAGGAACGCGCGTGCGAATGAGCACCATACATGCCGCTTCATTCTCGCAAATGCCAAGGGTTTTGCCTTTGAACGGGCCACGATGCATGCACACTTAGATTGGCACACACCCACTTGCCTTTCCATTCGCCATGCCGAACAAAAACAATCACTAACAAATAAATACATCAAACCATTATGTGGACACGACCATGGAACATGGTTGAAGGTTTCGCCATCGGGTCTGGGCTAATCATTGTTGGCCTAATGTTGCAGTACAGTGCAGGTCCTGTGGCTTGGAACAACCTCTCATTCCCCGTCAACATCATCATCCTGGCCGGCTATCTGCTAGTCATGGCCTTAATGTTCGCCTTTCGCAACAAGGTCTATCCGTTCAAGTTCATCTCATCTTACGCCTCGGCCGTCCCCGCATTAGTGTATGCTGTGGCCCTTACGGCCATCATGGGACTAACCCGACAGATGCCCGACGGACACCCAGCAGCCGACCCTTTGGGCCTTACACGCATGCTTTCGTTCTGGCCTTTCGTGCTAATCTACGTCTGGGTATCGACAATCGTGGCACAAGCCACCATCAAAAGGGCCGTGCATTTCAAGTGGCGCGACGTGCCTTTCCTGCTCAATCATGCCGGCTTGCTCATCGTTTTGCTCTGTGCTACGCTAGGAAACGCCGACATGCAGCGGCTGAAGATGACCATACACAAGTCGTCGCCCGAGTGGCGAGCCACCAACGACCAAGGACTAGTTATCGAAATGCCACTCGCCATTCAGCTTAAAGACTTCAAAATCTACGAATATCCGCCCAAACTGATGCTGGTAGACGCCAAGACGGGCGACCCAATACCCAAGGAAAAACCCACAACCATACTGCTAGACAGCACCTTTACCACGGGTAATCTGCAAGGATGGAGCATGAAGTTGAATAAACGCATCGACGAAGCTGCACCGCTGATGACCCGCGACACCACCAATTACCTGCCTTGGCACTCGTCGGGAGCAATGAGTGCAGTGAATATCACTGCCACTTCGCCCAACGGGAAGCTCACAAAGACGGGATGGGTGACGTGCGGAAGCTACCATTTCCCCTACCAAGTGCTGAGCCTGGACGGCAAAGTGTGCATTGCCATGCCCGAACGTGAGCCACAACGCTACCTCTCGCGCGTGGAATTGATGACCCAAGCGGGCCTGCATGCCTTCGCCGACATCGAGGTAAACCACCCTCTCAGCGTGGAAGGATGGAAGATTTACCAGCTATCTTACGACACATCAATGGGGCGTTGGAGCGAAACCAGCGTGCTAGAGTTGGTTAAAGACCCGTGGTTGCCCTATGTTTACGTGGGCTTGGGCATGATGATGCTCGGTGCCGTGTTTATGTTTTTGTCGCTACAACGCAGAAAGGAGACCAAAGAATGACCTGGAACCATTTCCCTTATTTCGCCATTGTGGCCGTCTTGTTATGGGCCATTGGCGCATATGCCGCTTGGAAAAACAAGCGCACGCTCACCATTGGGGCCACTGTTGCAGGCCTGCTGGTGTTTCTTGGCTACATTGTTGCCTTATGGATGTCGCTAGAACGCCCTCCATTGCGCACAATGGGCGAAACACGCCTGTGGTATTCGCTCTTCTTGCCCTTCGCCGGAACGGTTGTTTACCTGCGTTGGCGTTACAAGTGGATACTCTCTTTCAGCACCATCTTGGCCACCGTCTTCATCGTCATCAACGTGATGAAGCCCGAAATACACAACAAGACCCTGATGCCCGCCCTGCAAAGTGCGTGGTTCGCACCCCACGTCATTGTCTATATGTTTGCCTATGCCCTGCTTGGCGCGGCCACGGTGTTGGCCATCTACCTGCTATTCATCAAGAAAACGCCCGCCACCGACGACGAAATGGACATCAGCGACAACCTCGTTTACGTGGGACTTTCGTTTATGACCCTCGGAATGCTCATGGGAGCGTTCTGGGCAAAAGAGGCTTGGGGACACTATTGGGCATGGGATCCAAAGGAAACATGGGCTGCCGTAACCTGGTTTGCCTATCTTGCCTACGTGCATTTCCGCCGTTCGCGCCCCCATCATCTGCGCCCTGCACTCTATATGCTCCTCGTTTCGTTCCTGCTTTTGCAAATGTGCTGGTGGGGAATAAACTATCTGCCCTCGGCCAAAGGCACAAGCGTGCACACCTACAACCTGAGTTGAGGGGGCGGCATTAGGCAAAAGGTGTCACGTTCAATCTCGTAATGCACCTTTTGCCTACTGCCGTTTAGATGCACCTGCATCAAAAACATCATGGTTTTGTGCAATGTCGCAACTCGCCAACCACATTTTAGCTTGCGTTTTAGTCCAATGCGTTGTCGTTTTACATTCTTTTTTCGTATTTTTGTAGTTCAAAAAAATTGAACGGAACAGCAGATGAAGATATTCGCCATAGGAATGAACTACGCCCAACACAATAAAGAGTTGGACGGAACGTTATACAAACCAGAGACACCCGTGGTGTTCACCAAGGCCGACTCGGCGTTGCTCAAGGACCGCAAGCCGTTTTTCGTGCCAGATTTCATGGGTCGCATCGACTACGAGGCCGAACTTGTGGTGCGCATATCACGGCTTGGCAAGTGCATTTCGCAACGCTTTGCCCACCGCTATTACGATGCTGTGACAGTGGGCATCGACTTTACGGCTCGCGATTTGCAACAAAAACTGCGCGCCGAAGGTAAGCCTTGGGACCTTTGCAAGGGTTTCGACGGCGCGGCTGCCGTGGGCGAATGGCTGCCCATAGAGCGGTTTAGAAGCGTGGACGCCTTGCACTTCCGCCTGGACAAGAACCAACAGACGGTGCAAGAGGCATGCACCAGCGACTTGCTTTTTAAGGTTGACGAGCTGATTGCTTACATCAGCCGCTTCTTCACCCTCAAGACAGGCGACTTGATTTACACGGGAACGCCTGCCGGTGTTGGTCCTGTGAACATCAACGACTTTCTGGAAGGCTACTTGGAAGAACAGAAAGTGTTGGAGGTGAGGTGTAAATGAAGGAGTAAGGAGTAAGTAGTAAAGGAGATGTTTTGAGGAATTAAGGAGTAAAGGTTCAAGGAGAAAAGTCGTAAGGAGTAAGTAGTAAGCCCATCGGTAAGGTCTGACTCGTCCGATTATGTCTGGCCTTGTCCGACAGGTTTGATTAATCCCAAAAGGCGTTAGCCATTTTTTCACCTTTTCATCTTTCCACCTTTAGAAGTTAAGGAGTAAAGGAGTTAAGCCAAATGCTTAGATGTGGCGTAAGCCTTTCATCCAGTCAACTCGTAAACTTGCAATTCAGCAATAGAAACAACAAGGCATATCACTCCCCTCTCCCCTTTGGAGAGGGGTTGGGGGGGAGGCTTAGGTTCAAAATATATGTACAAACATAGAAAAATATCATTGTTATTGCTATTCCTCATGGCCTCTTTTGCCATGCAGGCACAGCGTTTTTTCAACCTCACCTACGACCAAGTGCGGGTTGATAGCATCTTGCCACACTTCGGTTATGCCATTCCCCTGCCAGCAAACTACCAAGACACCATCTACACGGTAAGCATTGTGTATCCCGAATTTGCAGAAATGACACGCGCCGACATCGCCAATTACAATGCGCGATGGGGCAAGTCGTTGCCCGAGATGCCGCCATTGGAACAGCGCATTGTGATGGATCGCAAGCATGCCATACTCAATGTGGGTTTCTGTCCGCTGGTCTTCCGCAACAACCGCTACCAAATGTTGGTGGGATTTATGCTCAAGGTGGAAGCCAAACCCCTGAAACGCACCCAAAGAAAGGCGTTGGCCGTTACACGTGCCAAGCCCAAAGCCGCACGATATGCCGCCAACTCGGTGCTTGCCAGTGGGCGATGGGCCAAGATACGCGTACCCGAAACGGGCGTTTATCAACTTACCGACGCGCTCATCAGGCAGGCGGGGTTCAACGATTTGAACAAAGTGAAGGTGTACGGCTATGGCGGAAACCTGCAAAACGAACAGCTCGTAGGGGTGGAACTGCAAGCCCTAGACGACCTAAAAGAGCTTCCTACCTGCCTTGTTAACGGCAAAAGGCTGTTTTATGCTCGCGGACCGGTTAGCTGGACAGACGCTTCTGCCACTGTTCGAACGCGCAATCCGTACTCCGATTACGGCTATTACTTCCTCACACAAAGCGAGGGCGAGCCACTCAAGGTCGACGAAACGGCTTTCTTGAACAGCTTTTATCCCAGCGCAGACGACTATCATAGCCTGCACGAGGTGGACAATTTCTCGTGGTATCCTGGCGGCAGAAACCTCTTTGAAAACACACCCATCAGCGTGGGGACAAAGAAAACCTACACCATCGACGCACCTGTAGCCGGCGTTGAAGGCAGCATAACGGTGTCGCTTTCGGCTGGTTCGGCCACACAGGCCAACATCTTGCTCAACGGAGAGCGCATTGGCCAGATACGTGTGTCGATACCTAGCCAATACGACAAAGGCAACAGGCCAACCTTTACGCAAAAATCGCCAACCTGGCAGCAAAGAATGAGGTGACGATTGAGGTGACACAAGGTTCACCGGCGCGGCTCGATTACATCTCGATTGCCGCAAATAAGCCTCGCCCTGCGCCCGACTTGCACGCTGCCACGTTCCCAACGCCGCAATATGTGCACAACATCACCACCCAAAACCTGCACGCCCACGGGCCTGCCGACATGGTTATCGTCATCCCCACATCGCAAAAGCTGCGGCAAGAAGCCGAACGGCTGAAGGCTTTTCACGAAGAACACGATGGCATGCGCGTAAGCATCGTGCCGGCCGACGAGCTATATAACGAGTTTGCCAGCGGCACTCCCGATGCCAATGCCTATCGGCGATACCTCAAAATGCTATACGACAGGGCCGAAAACGAGGCCGACCAACCTAAGTATTTGCTGCTTTTCGGCGACTGCGCGTGGGATAACCGCATGAAAACGGCCGACTGGCGCACCGCTTCCACCGACGATTACCTGCTGTGTTTCGAAAGCGAAAACTCGTTTAACGAGATTACTTGCTACGTGGATGATGGCTTCTTCACCCTGCTTGACGACGGAGAGGGGGTGGATTTGGAAAAAAGCGACCTGCAAGATGTGGCCGTTGGGCGCTTCCCCGTGGTGAATGCCGACGATGCACGCACAATGGTAGACAAGACAATTGCGTACGCCAAGGATGCCAATGCTGGGGCTTGGCAGAACACAATCATGTTTATGGGCGACGATGGAAACCAAAACTTGCACATGAACGATGCCAACAATATGGCCGACAGCCTGGCAATAGAACACCCACAATACCTGATTAAGAAGGTGATGTGGGACATGTACAAGCGCGAAGCAAGCGCCACGGGACACACCTACCCCGAAGTTACCAGCATCATCAAGCAGCAACAGGCCGCCGGTGCATTGCTGATGAACTACGTGGGGCATGGACGTACCGACCAGATTTCGCACGAGTCGGTGTTGCGGCTCAACGATTTCAAGTCCTTCTCAAACGCAAACCTCCCCCTTTGGATTACCGCTTCGTGCGACATCATGCCATTCGATGGTGCCGTCCCTACCATTGGCGAGGCGGCTGTGCTCAACAAGAACGGGGGCGCAGTGGCTTTCTTTGGCACCACGAGAACCGTATATGCACATTACAACGAGCGCATCAACATGGCCTACCTGCACTATCTTTTCAGTGATAACGGCGGAAAGCCCATGACCTTTGGCGAGGCACAACGCTTGGCCAAGAACTTTATGATAACGGGAAACAAAGACAAAACCACCAACAAACTGCAATATTCGCTGCTAGGCGACCCTGCCTTGGCCATCAAAAAACCTACGGCCAACGTGGTGGTAGACAGCATTAATGGCCTGCCGGTGAACGGCACAACACTCCCTGCACTAACTGCGGGAAGGGTGAACAGCATCGTTGGACACATCGAAGGGCACGAAAACTTCGCGGGAGTGGTCACTGCTACCGTGCGCGACCGCAAGCAAAGGTTGGAGGGAAGACTGAACAACACGTCGCCAGAAGATGGTGCTGAAGACCCAATTGTGTTTACCGACCGCCTTAACACCATCTATAACGGGGCCGACAGC
This sequence comes from uncultured Prevotella sp., assembly GCA_905373605.1. Classification (GTDB taxonomy): domain Bacteria; phylum Bacteroidota; class Bacteroidia; order Bacteroidales; family Bacteroidaceae; genus Prevotella. The sequence continues at coordinate 1,796 of CAJPTO010000043.1, read as the reverse complement.
GTGCGCAATGGAAAGTTCAAGCTTAACTTTGCCGTGCCGCGCGATGCGGAAAACAACAGTGCAACAGGCCTTGTTACGCTCTACGCCGTGAACAAAGAGCGCACGGTGAGGGCGCATGGATACAGCGAAAGCTTCACCATCGGTGGCGGAACGCTCAGTGCCAACGACCCTATCGGCCCTGCCATCTACTGCTATCTCAACGCCTCCTCTTTCACAAATGGTGGTAATGTGCCGCCGCAACCCCTCTTCGTGGCCAAGATTTCCGACAAAGACGGGCTCAACGCCACAGGAAGTGGCATCGGACACGACATGCAATTGGTTATCGATGGCAGCATGAACCAGACATATAACCTCAACGAACACTTCACGTTCGACTTTGGTTCGTACACCGAGGGCACAGTAATGTTCAACATCCCCTCGCTTGCGCCCGGCAAACATACGTTGCGATTCAGGGCTAGCGACGTGCAAAACAACACCTCGCAAGTGGTGCTAGACTTCAATGTGGTGGGCGGATTGATGACCGACAACATTCATATCGATGCTACCGACAACCCCGCGCGTTCTGCAACAACGTTCATCGTGACCCACGACATGGGGAATACGCCTGTAGACATCACCATCGAGGTGTACGACATGTCGGGAAAACGGCTGTGGACTGGTGAAGAACGCGGCACACAAACCGTTGGAAACTACACTCGGACATGGGATTTGGTGTGCAACGATGGCCATCTGCTCTCCACGGGTGTTTATCTCTATCGCGCCAAGATTACGGCTGAAGGCACAAGCAAGGTGTCGAAAACACGCAAGCTTATTGTGCAAGGGAAATGAATGTGCACCGCGCTTTTCGGCTGTTGCCGTGCGATGATGCAAGCAGGATGCGTTTTTGGGGCCATAACTTGTGCCTTTCAGTGGCTTGTTGCGTAGGCAGACAGCCATGAGAAAGGCCGTGTTGGCGGTAAAGAAGCGGAGTGGCAGGCGACGAATGGGCACAAGAACATTTTTCTCTGGCGCAATGAAGCAGACAGAAAGGGCTTATTTTTGCCATGTTTTTGCAACTTTCTTCGTTTGCACATCGTCAAATAATAAACAAAACATTACCAACATGAATACAAACAAAGGAATATACCGTTCTAAAGACCGCAAGATAGCAGGCGTTTGTGGTGGCATTGCCATGTATTTCGATTGGGATCCCACGCTGGTTCGCCTCGTTTACGCCCTTGCCACCATCACCACCGCCTTCTCGGGCGTGCTTGTTTACCTCGTGGCATGGCTTGTTGTGCCTACCGAACCGTTCAACGAACAGCAACAAGCATGAGCATTGCTCGTGCCAACACCTACACAAAAAAATGCTATTGCGCCAATAACCAAACGATGGTTGTTGGCGCAATGTTGTTTTATATACCTCATTTCCTTGTGGCTTCGACAGAAATACATATTCTTTTGACAGAAATACATGTTCGTTTGACAGAATTGCATGTTCATTTGACAGAAATACATGTTCGTTTGACAGAAGTACATAAGGACATATTCTTATTTCAGGGCAGTATGATAAAAGGGAAACAATAACTGTTCGCACATAAAGTTAAGGTTGGTTCTAGAATTGCATGTTCGTTTGACAGAAATACATGTTCGTTTGACAGAAATACATAAGGACATATTCTTATTTCAGGGCAGTATGATAAAAGGGAAACAACAACTGCTCTCACATAAATTAAGGATGGTCCTAGAATTGCATGTTCGCTTGACAGAAATACATGTTCGTTTGACAGAAGTACAGAAGGACATATTCTTATTTC
>CAJPTO010000042.1 GCA_905373605.1 uncultured Prevotella sp. | reverse complement strand
GTGTTCTAGTTTTTCTAGTTCTCTAGTTCATCTAGTCAGATAATTCCAAGCGGCGTAAGCCATTCTTTCACCTTTTCACCCTTTCACCTTTAAAGGCCAGGCTGACACTTTTAAAAACGATAATTATTGGCTAACCCTTATGCAGACTAAGCGCAAATACACCATTCGCACCTGCGCAAAACACTGCAAGCACAAGGGCAAAACCACATCAAATGATAATAAAACGCTATGGTAGCAAGAAAAAAAGATGAGAATATCCTGAGCATGGTCGACACGTTCAAGGAGTTTAAAGACACCAAGAACATCGACCGAATGACCTTGGTGAGCGTGTTGGAGGAAAGCTTTCGCAACGTGCTCGCCCGCATTTTCGGCAGCGACGAAAACTTTGACGTGATTGTTAACCCTGATAAGGTCGACTTTGAAATCTATCGCAACCGAGTGGTGGTGGCTGATGGCGAAGTGGAAGACGAAAACAAACAGATTGCGCTGACCGAGGCTCAGAAAATTGAACCCGACTACGAAGTGGGCGAAGACGTTACCGAAAGAGTGGACTTCGCTAAGTTCGGACGTCGCGCCATTCTTACGCTTAGACAGACGCTGGCTTCTAAAATTCTCGAACTGGAACACGACTCCTTATATAATAAGTATAAGGACCGCGTGGGGCAAATCATCGCTGCAGAAGTTTATCAGGTGTGGAAACGCGAGGTGCTTGTGGTTGACGACGAGAACAACGAGCTGATTTTGCCCAAGTCGGAGCAAATACCTGCCGACCAATACCGCAAGGGAGAAACCATCAGGGCAGTCATTCTGCGCGTGGACAACGAGAACAACAACCCTAAGATTATTCTCAGCCGAACCAGTCCCATGTTCCTTGAAAGGCTGTTGGAGGCCGAAGTGCCAGAGATTAACGACGGGCTGATTTCCATTAAGCGCATTGCACGCATGCCGGGAGAACGCGCCAAGATTGCTGTTGAAAGCTACGACGACCGCATCGACCCCGTTGGAGCATGCGTAGGTGTGCGCGGTAGCCGTGTGCATGGCATCGTTCGCGAGCTGTGCAACGAGAATATCGATGTGATAAACTATACGGCTAACACCAAGCTTTTCATACAACGTGCGCTCAGTCCGGCGCAAGTGAACAGCATCACACTAGATGAAGAGAACAAGAAAGCCGAGGTTTTCTTGCATCCCGAAGAGGTGTCGCTGGCCATTGGGCGCGGCGGACTGAACATCAAGCTTGCCTCAATGCTCACCGAATACACCATTGACGTGTTCCGCGAAGTGGCAGAAGGCGAGGCCGATGAAGACATCTACCTCGACGAATTTGCCGATGAGGTGGACCAATGGGTGATTGATGCCATCAAGAGTATCGGGCTTGACACCGCCAAAGCCGTGCTTAATGCTCCGCGAGAGATGCTCGTAGAGAAGGCCGACTTGGAGGAAGAAACCGTAGACAACCTGCTGCGCGTGCTTAGGGCTGAGTTTGAATAACGCCATTTCATGCTCCGCGCATACAACAACGAGGCCAAACCAAAAGAACAATAACAAAACAACAGAATGAACATCAGATTAGGCAAAGCAATAAGAGAACTGAACATCGGGCTCCAAACGGCAGTGGAGTTCCTCGAAAAGAAAAGCGAGCTGGGAGAAGTGAACAATTTCACCACCAACACTAAGCTTACCGATGCGCAATATGAGGCCCTTGTGAAAGCGTTTCACAAGGACAAGGAGGTGCGCAACCAAGCCGACAAGCTCTTCACCAAGAAGAATAAGGAGAAGAAACGCCCGGCAGATGAAGACGACCACCGCGCGGAAACGGTGCTCAATGCCGGTAAACAGCAATATAAACCGCTGGGAAAGATCGACCTTTCGAACTTGGGCGGGAAGGGCTCCGCGAAGAAGTCTGATGTGAATGACGTGCAAAACGACAATAAAGAAACGAAGCCTGCTGCCGTAAGCAACGTTTCTGATAAGGCGGAAAGCGTTTCGACCGAGAAAAAAACTTCTGCTGACGGGCCACAAGAAACCAAGATGAATGCAGATGTGCAGGCTGTGGCACAAGAAAAAAAAGAGGTTAAAACCGAAAAGCCCATTACGCCTAAGGCTGAAACTAAGACCGAGACCAAGGTGCAAAAGCAACAAGACACGAAAAACAATGCACATAAAACGGCCAATGCCGAAAAAATGACGCAAGTACAGCCGCAGAATGCTGCTGAAAACGCTCCTAAGGGTGAGGCTCATAAAACCGAAACGCCGCCACAAGAAACTAACAACGCGGCCGAAACGGCTAGTGCCAAACCGGAAATCTTCACCCTGAAGAGCGAACAAAACAATGCTCCGGGCATCAAGGTGATGGGAAAGATTGACCTTTCTACCATCAACCAAAACACCCGACCGAAGAAAAAATCGAAGGAAGAGAAACGAAAGGAACGCGAAAACAAGGGCCAACAGGGGGGCGAACGACGCAAACGCAACCGCATAAACACAGAGCGCGTTGACGTTAATGCTGCGGCCAACCAGCCCAACGCCAACAAAAACAAGGGCGGAAACAACACCGGAGGTAACAACAACGCTGGCGGAGGACGCAACGCCAACAAGAAAAACAAGAAGAACAACCGAAACCAGAAGCCTTTGGAGGTGAACGAGGTGGACGTGGCACGCCAGGTGAAGGAAACGTTGGCACGCCTTACCAACCGCAACCAGAACAAGAAAGGTGCAAAATATCGTAAGGAGAAGCGCGATGCTGCGCAAGAACGACTCAACGAAGAACTGGCCGAGGAGCGCAAGGAGAGCAAGACGCTGAAGCTAACCGAGTTTGTTACCGTCAGCGAACTGGCCTCTATGATGAACATCTCCGTCAACCAGGTTATCGGAACGCTCATGAGCGTGGGCATCATGGTGTCTATCAACCAGCGTTTGGATGCCGAAACCATCAACCTTGTGGCTGAAGAGTTCGGCTTCAAGACCGAATATGTTAGTGCAGAGGTGTCGGAAGCCGTTACTGAAGAGGCCGATGACGAGGCCGATCTCGTTTCGCGCTCGCCCATTGTCACGGTGATGGGACACGTAGACCACGGTAAGACCTCGCTGCTCGACTACATCCGAAACACCAATGTGATTGCCGGTGAGGCCGGAGGTATCACGCAACATATCGGTGCTTACAACGTTAAGCTGGAAGATGGCCGCAACATCACCTTCCTGGATACGCCAGGTCACGAGGCATTTACGGCCATGCGTGCCCGCGGTGCGCAAGTAACCGACATCGCCATCATCATCATTGCCGCCGACGATAGCGTGATGCCCACCACCAAAGAGGCCATCGCGCATGCACAAGCGGCCAATGTACCGATGGTGTTTGCCATCAACAAGATTGACAAACCGGGCGCAAACCCCGACAAGATACGCGAAGACCTCTCGCAAATGAACCTGCTCGTGGAAGAGTGGGGCGGAAAATACCAGAGCCAAGAGATTAGTGCGAAGAAGGGCATCGGCGTAAAAGAACTGCTGGAGAAGGTTCTGCTCGAGGCCGAGATGCTCGATCTCAAGGCTAATCCCAACCGAAAGGCCACGGGTAGCATCATCGAGAGCTCGTTAGACAAGGGTAGGGGATATGTTTCCACGGTGCTTGTGAGCAACGGAACGCTCCGCGTGGGCGATAACGTTATTGCAGGAACCAGTTGGGGCCGCATCAAGGCCATGTTCAACGAGCGTAACCAGCGCATAGAAAGCGCTGGCCCTGCCGAACCCTGCATTATCCTTGGTCTTAACGGTGCACCAACGGCTGGCGACGCTTTCCACGTGCTGGAAACAGAGCAAGAAGCGCGCGACATTGCCAACAAACGTCTGCAATTGCAACGCGAACAGGGCCTCCGCACGCAGAAACGACTTACCCTGAGCGACATTTCGCACCGCATTGCCTTGGGTTCGTTCAAAGAACTCAACATCATTGTCAAGGGCGATACCGATGGTTCTATCGAAGCTCTCAGCGATTCGTTCATCAAGCTCTCTACCGAGAAGATTAAGGTGAACGTCATTCACAAGGCTGTGGGCCAGATTTCGGAGAACGATGTAACGTTGGCCGATGCCTCCGATGCACTCATCGTGGGCTTCCAGGTGCGTCCTTCGAGTGCTGCACGCAAGCTAGCCGACCAAGAAGGGGTGGAGATAAACACCTATTCGGTTATCTACGACGCCATCGACGATGTGCATTCGGCTATGGAAGGCATGCTCGACAAGGTGAAGAAAGAAGTGGTTACGGGCCAAGTGGAGGTGCGCGAGGTTTACAAAATATCGAAGGTGGGTACCGTTGCTGGTGCCATTGTCACCGAAGGAAAGGTGCATCGTGTGGACAAAGCACGCCTTGTGCGCGACGGCATCGTGGTGCATACGGGCGACATCAACGCCTTGAAGCGTTACAAAGACGACGTGAAAGAGGTGCCGACTGGCTTCGAGTGCGGTATCAGCATCGTCAACTTCAACGACATTCAGGTGGGCGACATCATCGAAACGTTCACCGTTATCGAGGTGGAACAGAAGTTGTAAGCAGAGATTTTCTAGTTCCTTAGTTTTTGACCTCTTGAGTTGCGGCGTAAGTGTTAAGCATCTGAGATAGATGCACCACACTCATCAACTGGAAATCTCATAATCCCATAAGCTCAAACGCGAAGAAACGCAAGACCATCTCCACCTTAAAAAACGAACAGTAACATTTGTTACCGCTCCATTTTGCGGTACGATGTTTGCAGAACAATACGATAGGGGCGGCCATTGTGGCTTGCCCCTATTCATCGCTTAATGCTAATTAGTATATATGGAAGAAGTAAAGAACGAAAAAAACGCGTATGTGCGCAGTGTGGCCGAACAGAAATACGAGTTCGGTTTCACCACAGACGTGGAGACAGATATTATTGAGAAAGGCCTTAACGAGGATGTTGTGCGACTTATTTCGAGCAAAAAGAAAGAGCCCGAATGGTTGTTGGCGTTCCGTTTAAAGGCCTTTAATCATTGGAAGACGTTGAAACAGCCCAACTGGGCGCACGTAGACCTGCCCGAGATTGACTATCAGGACATATCTTATTATGCCGACCCAATGGCCAAGAAACCTGCAAACAAGGAGCTAGACCCCGAATTGGAGAAGACATTCGACAAGCTGGGCATTCCTCTTGAAGAGCGATTGGTGCTGGGAGGCGTGGCCGTTGATGCCATCATGGACTCGGTTTCGGTGAAAACCACCTTTAAAGAGAAGCTCGCCGAAAAGGGAGTGATATTCTCTTCCATCGGCGAAGCCGTGCAAGAACATCCCGAGCTGGTGCAGCAATACCTCGGTTCGGTGGTGCCTTACAGCGATAATTTCTTCGCCGCGCTCAACAGTGCCGTCTTTTCCGATGGCTCTTTCGTCTATATTCCCAAGGGCGTGCGATGCCCAATGGAGCTTAGCTCCTACTTCCGCATCAATGCACGCAACACCGGACAATTCGAACGCACCCTCATCGTGGCCGAAGACGACAGCTATGTGAGCTATCTAGAAGGATGTACCGCGCCGATGCGCGATGAAAACCAGCTGCATGCAGCCATCGTTGAGATTATTGTTAAAGACAATGCCGAGGTGAAATACTCCACCGTTCAGAACTGGTATCCCGGTGATGAACATGGAAAAGGGGGCGTTTTCAACCTTGTTACCAAGCGCGGCGATTTGCGTGGGGTGAACTCCAAGCTGTCGTGGACGCAGGTGGAAACGGGTTCGGCCATCACTTGGAAGTACCCTTCGTGCATCTTACGCGGCGACAATTCGCAGGCAGAGTTCTATTCGGTGGCCGTTACCAACAACTATCAGCAGGCCGACACCGGAACAAAGATGATACACATGGGCAAAAACACCAGCAGCACCATCATATCTAAGGGCATCAGTGCTGGCCGAAGCCAGAACTCTTACCGCGGACTGGTACGCGCAACTGCCAATGCCGACAACGCCCGAAACTACAGTTCGTGCGACAGCTTGCTGCTCGGCGACAAATGCGGCGCGCACACTTTCCCCTATATGGACATTCATAACGACACGGCCATCATCGAACACGAGGCCACGACCAGCAAAATAAGCGAGGCGCAGCTGTTCTATTGCAACCAAAGGGGCATTCCCACCGAGCAGGCTGTGGGCCTAATCGTTAACGGATATGCCAAGGAAGTGCTTAACAAGCTGCCGATGGAGTTTGCCGTTGAGGCGCAAAAGCTGCTCAGCGTGTCGCTAGAAGGTACCGTGGGATAGGCAAAGCACCGATGAAACCGATAAAAAAGCACCACATGAGAACTTTGTTTGCCGCCCTCTTGCTCCTCGTGAGCATCGCCGTTAAGGCACAAGACCAACCTCAACGCACCTTTGCCTTCGATGGTATGGTGGGCGGAACAACGTCACCGCATTTCAATGTCCTTGCGCCCAACGGGCTTTCGATGCCCGAAAAGGTGCATGCAGGAAATGGATTGCACACAAAGCTGCGGGCCGAATACTACCTGCCCAACACGCCTTTGTCGATAAAGCTGGGCTACGAACACGAGGAATGGAATTTCCTCGACACCAATCTGGGCAAGGACATGGCCCTCGTTTCGCTGGGCGCACGTTGTTATCCAGGCCGTAAGGCGTGGAATGTGCAGCCCTATGTGGGGGTCGATGGGATGTACAACTTCAATGGTGGGCATTATCCTTTCATCCGTACGCGCAGCGACGACCGCTATGGAACGGTTGGTTACGATGGAATGGCCAATATTCCACGCTTCAATGTGGCACCCATTGTCGGCGCAGACATCTATCTCTTCAGCAGCATTGCCTTGCAATTGGAGTATGGATGCCGAATCGGGTTTGCAAAACAAAGCACCATAGCGGCCCATTATGCCCACATAGCAGAGCCGTTCGAGATAAGGCTAAGCCCCATCAGGCACAGCTTTAACGTGGGACTCAAGGTGGTGTTCCCTTTCAGCTTCACCGCAGAAGACGGGGGAAAGGCCGTTGAAGGCCTGCTGGGCATTCTCTTTGAGATGCTCTTCCACACGGAAGAAAAAAGATACTATTATAATGATTAAATACATATATGTTAGAAGTAAGAAATTTGCACGCCAGCATTGGCGATAAAGAGATATTGAAAGGCATCGACCTTACTGTTAAAGATGGCGAAACCCACGCCATCATGGGGCCTAACGGCTCGGGTAAAAGCACGCTGTCGGCCGTGTTGGTGGGCAATCCCATGTTCGAAGTTACCGATGGAACGGCCGTTTTTAACGGCAAGAACCTCCTCGAGATGAAGCCCGAAGACAGGGCCAACGAGGGACTTTTCCTCTCGTTTCAATACCCTGTGGAGATACCAGGCGTGTCGATGACCAACTTTATGCGCACGGCCATCAACGAAAAACGTAAGTATTTGGGACTCGAACCCATGTCGGCTGCCGACTTCATTAAGCTGATGAAGGAGAAGCGGAAGATTGTGGAGATGGATGCTAAGCTGTCACAACGCTCGGTGAACGAAGGTTTTAGCGGTGGCGAAAAAAAACGTAACGAGATTTTTCAAATGGCTATGCTCGAACCTAAACTGGCCATTTTGGACGAAACAGACTCGGGACTGGACGTGGATGCACTGAGAATTGTGGCGCAAGGCGTCAACAAGCTGAAGTCGCCCAACACAAGTACCATCGTCATTACCCACTACGACCGTCTGCTAGACATCATACAGCCCGACGTGATACACGTGCTTTACAACGGTAAGATCGTGAAAACGGCTGGCCCAGAGCTTGCCAAGGAGATTGAAGCGCGCGGATACGACTGGATTAAAGAAGAAGTGGGAGAGAAGTAAACGCTACAAACATGAACAGTGAGAAACAATATATAGACCTCTTCGAGGCCAACCGCGACACCATTTCCGCCCATTCCACCGCGGTGATGAACGCTCCGCGACAGGCTGCTTTCGAAGATTTCAAGCGTTTGGGCTTCCCAACGCGCAAGAACGAGAAATACAAATACACCGACATCAGCAAGCTTTTCGAACCCGATTACGGGTTAAACCTGCAACGCTTGCCCATGCCCATCGACCCCTACGAGGTGTTTAGCTGTGATGTGCCGCGGCTTAGCACGGCCAACCACTTTGTGGTGAACGATGCTTTCTTGCATCCCACCACGCCACACAAGCATCTTCCCGAGGGTGTTGTCATCACTTCGCTGTGCGACTATGCGGAGAAAAACCCCGATTTCATCGCCAAATATTATGGGAAGCTGGCAAAGACAGACGCCGATGCCGTAACGGCACTCAACACGATGCTGGCACAAGATGGTTTATTGGTGTATGTGCCGCGTGGCGTGCGCCTGGAACAAACCATACAGGTGATAAACATCCTGCACGCCGATGTCGATTTGATGGTTAATCGCCGCGTGCTCATCGTCGTTGAGCCGCTGGCCGAGGCCAAATTTCTCTTTTGCGACCACACCTTCGACGACCGCCGCTTCCTAGCCACGCAGGTTATTGAGGCCTTTGTGGGCGACAACGCACGCCTTGACCTCTATTGCATGGAGGAAACGCACGAAAAGAATGTGCGTGTGAGCAGCGTTTATATCGAGCAACAGGCCACTAGCCGCGTTAACCACAACGTCATCACCCTGCACAATGGTGTTACGCGCAACAATGTATCACTCGTTTTCCGTGGCGAGGGGGCCGAATGCAACCTCTCGGGCTGTGTGATAGCGGATAAGAAGCAACATGTGGACAACAATACGCTCATTGACCATGCCGTGCCCAACTGCCAAAGCAACGAGCTTTACAAGTATGTGCTGGACGATGAGGCCATCGGGGCTTTTTCGGGCTTGGTGCTTGTGCGCCAAGATGCACAACACACCGACTCGGAGATGCGCAACCAAAACATCTGTGCCACCAAAAAGGCGCACATGTACACCCAACCGATGCTCGAAATCTACGCCGACGACGTGAAATGTGCGCATGGGGCCACCGTGGGGCAGCTCAACGATGCTGCTCTTTTCTACATGCGCCAGCGTGGCATCAGCGAAAAGGAGGCCAAACTGCTGCTCGAGTTTGCTTTCATCAATGAGGTTATCGACCAAATGGACCTCGAACCGCTGCGCGAACGCTTGCACCACCTCGTGGAAAAACGCTTCCGAGGCGAGTTTGACAGGTGCGAAGGATGCAGGAAAACGCAATGAAAAAGCCTCACCCCCTTCCCCTCTCCAAGGGGAGAGGGGCGTGAAATGCCTTGATGGTTAGTGGCAATGTTGAGCCAATCTAAATATTATCCTCAAAAAAAGTATGTACAATCTCAGCTCCATTCGTTCAGATTTCCCCATTTTATCGCGCGAAGTGTATGGCAAACCTCTCGTGTATCTCGACAATGGGGCCACAACGCAGAAACCTCTTTGCGTGCTGGATGCCATGCAACACGAATATCTGAATGCCAATGCCAATGTGCATCGCGGCGTGCACTATCTGTCGCAGCAGGCAACCGAACTGCATGAGGCTGCCAGACGCACCGTGCGAGCCTTTATAAATGCGCGAAGCGAAAACGAAATCGTGTTTACCCGCGGCACCACCGAGGGCATTAACCTCATCGCTTCTTCCTTTTGCGAAGGGTTTATGAAGCCCGGCGACGAGGTGATTATCTCCACAATGGAACACCACAGCAACATTGTGCCGTGGCAACTGCAGGCCGCACGCCACGGCATTGCCATCAGGGTGATACCCATTAACGACAGCGGAGAACTTATCCTCGATGAAATGGAAAAATTGTTTACCTCGCGAACGCGGCTTGTCAGCGTGATGCAGGTGAGCAATGTTTTGGGAACGGTTAACCCCGTGAAAGAGATTATACGCCGAGCGCATAGCCACGGCGTGCCTGTGCTTGTGGATGGTGCACAGAGCGTGCCGCATTTCAAGGTGGATGTGCAAGACATGGATTGCGATTTCTTCACCTTTTCGGGGCATAAGGCATACGGGCCAACGGGTGTCGGCGTGCTTTATGGCAAGGAACAATGGCTCGAAAAGCTGCCGCCATATCAAGGTGGGGGGGAGATGATTGCTACTGTTAGCTTCGAGAAAACCACCTTTGCCGAACTGCCTTTCAAGTTTGAGGCAGGCACTCCCGACTATATTGCCACCCACGGACTGGCAACGGCACTGGATTATCTCACCACCTTGGGCATGGACAACATACAACGCCACGAGCAAGAACTCACCCGTTACGCCACACAGCAACTGGAAGCCATCGATGAAATGCGCATTTTCGGCCATTCCACCGACAAGGATGCCGTCATCAGTTTTCTTGTTGGCGACATCCATCATCTAGACATGGGTACGCTGCTCGACCGCCTTGGCATCGCCGTTCGCACAGGGCATCATTGCGCACAGCCCCTGATGCACCGCCTTGGCATATCGGGAACCGTGCGTGCCTCGTTTGGTTTGTACAACACTCGCGAAGAAGTGGATGCCCTTGTTGCAGGCATTCGCCGCGTGGCAGCCATGTTTTAAGATACGACATCGCCAAAGACAAAGGGCTTTAGGAGCGATATGCCAGCTAGCATGTAGTTTCTAAAGCCCTTTTTCTTGCCTATCATTGCGGTTAACTGCATTCTGTGAGAAACTCTTTCACGCCTTTGAATGTCTTGCGATGAAATGGGGAAATTCCGTGTGCGGCAATGGCCTCGCGATGTGCTTGCGTGGGGTAGCCCTTGTTCACGTCCCACTGGTATTCTGGGTGCAAAGTGGCGAGGTTGTTCATGTAGTCATCGCGGTAGGTCTTGGCAAGGATGCTGGCTGCAGCGATGGAAAGGTATTTGGCATCGCCCTTAACGATGGTTTCGTGTGGCAGGTTTTGGTAAGGCTTAAAGCGATTGCCGTCTACGATGATGGCTTGCGGACGCAGTTTTAAGCCGTCCAATGCACGGTGCATGGCAAGGATACTGGCGTTAAGGATGTTGATTTGGTCGATTTCATCGGCCGACACTTCACCCACAGCCCATGCCAACGCATCGGCTTCTATTTGCGTTCTGAGGGCATAACGCTGTTTCTCGGTGAGCTTTTTCGAGTCGTTCAGCAAGTCGTTTTCATAGTCTTGGGGCAAGATAACGGCGGCGGCAAAAACGCTGCCTGCCAAACATCCGCGACCTGCTTCGTCGCAGCCGGCCTCTATTAAGTCGGTGAAATGGTGTGATTTGAGCATTGCCAATGATGGTTTTATGGGTTTATGAGCTGATGAATTGTTCATTTGTCTGGTTTTGCATGTTTATGCACCTTCCAATTCTTGAAGGATGGGATAGCGCACGCGATTGTTAAGCCGCGGCAAGGACGAGGAATGCCGGATGTAATCTAAACTTGGAAAACGGGGCTTTTACCGCTTGTTTTGTGCATTTTTAACCAAAAGCATTTGTTTGTGCAATATCCTTTCCAATTTTTGCTGCAATTTTGCAAGCACAAAGATAAGAAAAAATAAACATTCAACACATACAACAATGAAAAAGGAAATGACATTAGCAGTAAATACTGCAAACGAGATGCGCTTAACCAGCCTTTTGGCAAGTGTAAAAAACGGCTTGCTGCTCCCCGTAATGTTGCTAAGCCAATATTATTCGGCCGTGTTGAACAAAGACATCAGCACGAAAGTGACCTTCCAACTGCTCAATGCGCAGGCCGCCTTCGCCCTTGCGGTGCTGCCATCCGAGGCACCTTTCTTGTTCCGAGTGTTTTGTTCGCTCTGGTTTGCCTTAGCCGTAAACGGATGCAAGAAAGGATTGAAAGGCTGCAAAAGGCGATGACGTGCCCCTTTAGGCCTGAAATGGCATTGACATTCGCAAAAAGTCCATTCCATCCCACTGCCTAACACCCACACAATTTGTTTGTTTGTGCGTATCCATTTGTTGATGCGTACAAACTTTTTTAAGTGGAATGGACAACGCACATGCTACATTTTGCCCATTTCAACGTTGGTTGGTGGATTGCAAGCCTATTTTGAAAAGTTCATTTCCCCCGTTTTTGTTAACCTCTTTGGCTAACAATTCCATTTGTTTTCCCCCTTATTCCCCACTTCCATTCTGCTGATTTGCGCTGTAATATGCATCATTTAGCTCTGCTTTTTGCATCACTTAGCTCTGCTTTTTGCATCACTTAGCTCTGCTTTTTGCATCACTTAGCTCTGCATTTTGCATCACTTAGCCATGCTTTTTGCATCACTTAGCTCTGCTTTTTGCATCACTTAGCTCTGCTTTTTGCATCACTTAGCCATGCTTTTTGCATCACTTAGCTTTGCTTTTTGCATCACTTAGCTCTGCTTTTTGCATCACTTAGCCATGCTTTTTGCATCACTTAGCTTTGCATAGTCTATCATTTTGCATTGCAAAGTGCATCATTTAGGTGTGTTAAGCGCATAAATAGCCAAGCTGGTGTGAATAAATATCTCGATAAAACGCCGTTTTAGCAATAAATATACTATTCTTCTGTATGTGTGTTGCATAAATATCAGCTGCAATGATAAACGCATAGTGATGTAAAAAATGGAATGTAAATGTAGAAAAATTTACACTCCGAGAAGCCTATTCTGCTTCGAATCAATCAACATCAGTCTGCTTGCCCTCTGCTGCCAGCCTAGCACCAGCCAGAAAAATGCTACAGCAATCATCTTTTCAACACAAAACGTTCTTTTAATTGGATGTTTTTTCATAATTTTGCTTGCAAGTTGCCACTGTGTAGCGTGCAAACAGGTTGCGCCGGTGGTAGTTTCCCATCATTTCGCCGACTGTGAAGGCCCTACGAAGCCGGCGAGATTGCAGAAGCTACCCAGAAACCTGCATGTGTCATGGAGCAGAACACTTTCACTGAAACAAAATACAATGATGCGCGCCTACAAACATCCATTAATCACATTGTTTGCCCTAGCCGTTTCTTTTTCTGCCTGCGACAACCGCACAGAAAGCCGACTGGAGCAAATAGACTCGCTGTTGAACCAAGGCAATGTGGAGAAAGCCTACGAACTGGTGCAGGCCATACCGCCACATGAAATGGATAACAGCGACGAAATGGCTTATTATACGCTGCTCAAAACCGAAGCAACCTACCGAGACATGCAAAACATCGACAACGACTCGATTGACCTACCTGTGTTTTACTACGAACAGCATGGACCAAAAGACCGGCTGGCTCGTGCTTATTACTACAAGGCCTGCATACTTTTCTTTAACAGGGACAATGTGACGGCGGCCATAAAATTGCTAAAAAAGGCCGAAAACACCGCGAAAGGATATGGGGGGATGGTGCTGATGCACAAAATTTATTCGACCATCAGCTACGTTAACCTTACTACAAAAAACTATAACACAGCCCTCAACTATGCTGAGAAGGCCCGAAACCTTGGCATCAAGACCAACAACAAAATGTGGCAGGCTTACAGTCTTACCTATACCGCCAACGCTTACAGCGGGATGGCCTTGCGCGACAGTAACCTGCATTACCTGCTTAAGGCCTTGGAACTGTACAAATATCTGGACTCGGAAAACCAAACGGTGCTGCTTGCCAACATCAGTGATGTCTATTGCCAAATGGGCGACACGGTGAAATCGGCAAAATTCATTCGCAGGGCATTGAAAGAACGCCCCGACAGCTACACTTATACCATACTAACGGACTTGTACATGCGGCAGGGCGAATATGGTAAGGCGTTCGACTTGCTGCAAAAGGCGATGGCAAGCAAAGATGTGTACACCCGAGAGAAGGCACTTTACAACCTCTTTAAGCTGAAACAACAAACGGGCGACTATGTGGGGGCGGCCGATATTGCCGACACCCTCATCATGTTTAAAGACAAACAGCAACAAGAGTGGCAGGCAAACAATATCTACGAGATACAAAACAAGTTTGACATCGAAGCCAGTGAACGACAAATACGCTCGTATCGCATTTATATGGCTGGCCTGGCACTGGTGTTGGTGCTGGCTGTGGTGCTGCTGGTGCTGTATCATAAGTATAAAGTGACGCGAGCCAAACGCAGCATCTTGGAGAAAAGGTTGCTAATCAGCGAATATAGCGACCGCATTGACCAGTTCAAACACTCGCAAACCGAGGCCAACAAGGAGCTGAACTCGCTTCGACAACGCGTAAACAACCTTAAGGACAAGGAGCTGAAAGTGTTGAGCAACGGCAAATTGCTTTACGAGAGCATTCTGCAAAACCACTCAACAGTGCACTGGAGCAACGCAGATTTCTTCGATTTCATCGAGTATTGTAAGTTTTCTGCACCCAGTTTCTTCTCTTCTCTAGACAACACTTACAACAATCTTTCTGCCCGTCAGTACCTTTTTCTCATCGTAACGACCAAAATGGGCAAAAGCGAAAACGATGCCGGCGACATCCTCGGCATTAGTCCGGGAAGTGTGCGCTCCATCAAAAGCCGCATCAAGACGAAGCGAAAAGCATGAGCCTCAACCCCGTTTGGGTTTGTGGCTATTGCGCGGTGGGTGTGCCTTTCACAACAAAAGATACTTTGCAGGGCTTTGTACACGTGGCATAGCATGGGGCGCAGACAGGGAGCCTTGGCGTTTTCGGCATCCAAAAGCTTGCGGTTTGGGTAAATGTTATTAATTTTGTGCAAGCAAAAAGACGTGTTGTGGTTGGTTTGTTCACCGGCAAGTAGGCAGTTCGGTACGGCGATAATGCCCATACAGATCGTCAACTTGTTAACTCGTTAACTTGTGAACTCGTTAACTTGTCAACCCGTCACCCCGTCAACTCACTAAAAAACAGATGAAAGATAAAATAAGAACCATGCTAGAGGCGGCACTTCCGCTTGCAGACCTCGACTCGGAGTTTCTCATGGGCGAGCTAGACTCGCTGGACGTTACAACGATAATGATGCTTTTGGCCGACAACTTCGGCATAGAAGTGGATGCCAGCGATGCCACACCGGCCAATTTCAAGAACCTCGACTCCCTTGTTGAGATGGTTAAAAGAAAGCAAAAGGCCCATGAATAGCCTTGAAAAGCTGATAGCAAGGCATGCCGAAGATGCCCCAGAACGGGTGGCTTTGCACATCCAAAGCGAGAAAACAACCTACCGCGAGCTGTATCAACGCATACAAAAGTGTGCCGCGGGCCACAAAGGCATGCGTGGTAGGGGCATTGTGTTGGCCGCTCAGCCCAGCATCGACTTCCTTGTAAGCTATTTCTCCGCGCATGTTGCCGGTGCAGTGGCCGTGCTTCTCCCCGCCAACGCCACGCTAGAGCAGCTTGCGCGCATGGAAAAAGCATTGCAGGGAGTGGCGTTTCCCGGCGGTTCGGCCGATGTGTTGTTCACCACTGGCACCACTGGCGTGCCAAAAGGAGTGGTTCTGGGCTGGCGTGCCCTCGCTGCCAATGCCGCCAACATCGTGAGTGGGCAGCCTTATCACCCCTACTTAACATTCATCATTTCAGGCCTGCTGAACCATTTGGGCAGTCTTTCGAAGGTTTGGGCCACCATTATGGCAGGCGCAACGGCACACATCATGCCCAAATTCGACTTTACCGCCTTTTTCAACGCGGCCGAATCGGTGCGTGACATGTGCGCTGCCGCATTCCTTGTGCCATCGTGCATCAGGATGCTTACCCAGTTTGGAGGGCAACAAATGCAGGGTTTGGCGGCCAAGATGGCATTCATAGAAACGGGTGGCGATGCCCTAGACGCGGCAACAATGGCCGACATACACCGCCTTTTGCCACATACGCGCTTGTTCAACACCTACGCTTCTACAGAGACAGGTGTGGTTTCAACCTTCGAGTTCACGCACATACAGCAAGCAGGCTGCGTGGGACATGCCTTGCCACATGCACAATTCGGCCTTACGCCCGAGGGATTTATCCGCTGCGAGGGGCAAACTCTGATGAGCGGATACCTCAACGTTGGCGAAACAACGACGTTTGAGGCGTTAAACGACACGGGGTTTACCACCTTAGACTGTGGTGCGACAGATGAAGAAGGCCGATTACACTTCAAATGCCGTGTTGGCGACATCATCAACACGGGCGGATTTAAGGTTAGTCCGCAGGAAGTGGAGGCCGTTGCCA
This sequence comes from uncultured Prevotella sp., assembly GCA_905373605.1. Lineage (GTDB taxonomy): Bacteria > Bacteroidota > Bacteroidia > Bacteroidales > Bacteroidaceae > Prevotella. The sequence continues at coordinate 1,495 of CAJPTO010000042.1, read as the reverse complement.
ATGCCTTGCCCGGTGTTAAGGCTTCGTTGTGCACGGCGGTTCCACATCCCATCTTGGGCAAAGCGTTGAAATTGCTCGTTGTCACCGATGATGGGGCGGAGTTTAACGCAAAACAATTGGCGAAAGAACTGAAAAAGCAGTTGGAAACCCACCAAGTGCCGCTGTTCTATGAGCGTGTGGAGAAGCTGAAGACAACAGCGAATGGGAAAATTGATAGGAAAAGGAATTATAACTAACACCTTACTGGCCGCACAATCCGGCCCTGCTAGCCGCACAATCCGCCCCTTACTGGCCTCACCCCCAGCCCCTCTCCAAGGGGAGAGGGGAGTGATATGCTTTGCAAATATAGGCCTATCGAGCCTTAACAGAAAAGAAGTATTAGCACAAGTGTGTTTAAACCAGGAAGGGAGTGCAAAACTAATTCCATCTGTTACGATGAAATAACACACTGGTTCGGGATAAGATGCCGCTTTACTAAAGGCAAGGGCTGGCTGTTACGATGAAATAACACGCTGGTTCGGGATAAGATGCAACGTGCATCGACCAAAAGTGCGTCCTCTTTTGGATGAAACAACACACCAGTTCGGAATATGAAGCAACCCCTTTCCTGCAGACTTTCTTCCGAATCGAACCTATAACGATGAAACTCTGCGCAAAATGGGTTGCATTCTAACACGACCCCAACGTGTTAGATTTGTTTCTCCAACTCTTCCAAGCTATTCACCACCACTATTCTGTCGCGAATGTTACCGCGTATCATGCCTTGTTGCTCCAGATTGTCGAGCAATGCCACGAGCGCGTTCCAAAATCCCTCCATATTATATAAGATTACACGCTGCCGGCGATAGCCAATGGTGGCCGAGGCCACGAGCGTGAACACCTCATCGAGCGTTCCAACGCCGCCAGGGAGCGCAATGGCCACATCGCTAAGCGTGTTTAAAAGTTCCTTTCGGTCGGTAAGGTTCTCCGTATGGTACACCTTATCCATGTGTTTCGACAGCATTCCGCCTGCTTCCACAAACCTAGGTGCCACGCCTTCCACGCGTCCGCCAGCTTCGTGTGCCGCCTTAGCGACGCATTCCATCAGTCCTTGGTTTGTTCCACCAAAGAGAACCACGTGTCCTTTCTCGGCACACCAACGGCCCAAAGCCGCTGTGGCCTCGAAGAAACGTGGGTTGATGTCGGCATTAGCCGAACAAAATATTGCGATATTCATTTGTGAGTTTATGAGTTGGTGAGTTTATGAGTTGGTGAGTTGGTGAGTTTATGACTTTGTGAGTTGGTGAATTGTTGAACTTTGGAGTCGTTGAGTTTATAAGCTGTTGCGTTCGTGAGATGCTGAACCTAAGCATTATTGATGGCACAAAGGTACAAAAAAATACGCCAGTTCGGGTTAAGAACCAGTCATAATGGCAACTACCGCTTTGCGGTAGTTGAATTAATCACCCCCTCATCGCGACAAAAGACTTCATAAAAGGAGTTGTTCCTTATCCCG
>CAJPTO010000041.1 GCA_905373605.1 uncultured Prevotella sp. | reverse complement strand
CAAGGGTCTTGTGTTGCCGCTGCAAGGGTCTTGTGTTGCCGCTACAAGGGTCTTGTGTTGCCGCTACAAGGGTCTTGTGTTGCCGCTACAAGGGACTTGTGTTGCCGCTGCAAGGGTTTTGTTGCCGCTACCAGGGTCTTATATTGCCGCTACCAGCGTCTTGTATTGCCGCTACCAACGTCTTGTATTACCATTACCAGCGTCTTGTATTGCCATTACCAGCGTCTTGTACTGCCGCTACCAGCGTTTGGTATCAGCTCTGTAGCCTTTAGTCGTGTAGAAAGTTTTGTGTGATTGGCAAACATGCGTGTACAATTCACCACATGAAGCCCTCGCTATGTAGGCACGTGATGTGGGTAACAAAACGGCAGCGAGAAGGTAAAGAAAGGCTAGATACTTACTTTTCAACCCATGTCACACCCACGCGGCACACCTCGGCCGTGTCGCCACCGCGTGTAGCCTTAACAATTCGGTAATGTTCTTCGCATTCATTCACCTCTTCCTTATAATAGTGAAGCACATCGCCAAAATGACTTTCTGCCACATATGCCACGTCTATGCGGCGAATGCGGTAGTTGCGGTGCCATTTTTCTGGTTTTAGGTCAAGCAGATGCTCAAGATATTTCACGCTATTGATGTGTCCGTTGATGTCCACATCGCTGTAATGCGTTTCAAACGATCCATCGAGCGTAACCAGTCCGCCAAGCTTAACCCTCGAAGAAGGTGCGATGGGGCAGGGTGTTTCGGTGTCAACATAGTTAACGATGCTGCCCTCTTTAATGGCAAGGATGTCGGCCGGCTGTCGTGTTTGTGTGTCAATCATTGCCCAAACGCTGCGTCCATAGCCATACACAGCTCCTGTTTGTGCGTCGGCCATCTTAAAGTTGCGGTTGGTGAAGAAGCGCATCACGCCGTCAACCCATGTATCTACGTTCATTTGTGCATAGGCAAGGGGTAATTCTTCCAGTTCCAAAGCCAATCGCGAAAGCACCCAGGTCTTATGTATCGTGTTCAAATAGTTCATGCCGAACCCACGGTCGTTAGAGTGAAAATCGGCGGCATTGAGCACATGGTTGCCCAAATGTCCTACAAAAATGCGGTGCGAGAAGTCGCAATGGAAGGGTTCTATCAAGAATTTGTATTTTCCAACCTTATCTAACAGCATAACAATCAATTTATTTAATGATACAACTCAACGCAAAGGGCTATTCCGCCTGTTTGTTGAATGAAGCCTTATGCGTCACCATGAAAGGCAAGCGTGCCGATAATCGCGGCACAATTTGCCTGCTTTATGCCTGCAAAGTTAGCGATAAAAAGTGTTACCATCGAAGCAATGCCCGTTAATTATCTTCTGTGCCAGAATATTTTGGCTTGGCTCTACCCCAAAAATAAATCGCTGTAAAACGTTTGTTTTACAGCGATTACAGTTTGTTGCCATCTCAACTTGCCTTTCGGCTTAGCTAAGTTGCTTGCGGAAGATGAGGGATTCAAACCCCCGATACCCGAAAGGGGTATACCGGATTTCGAGTCCAGCGCATTCGATCACTCTGCCAATCTTCCAATTGCGGTGCAAAGGTAACAATAAAATCACAAATACACCGCATTTGTTGCGATATTTTTTTCTTTATCGGCTTACATTTGCTTGTGCCACTGCTTTTAGAGAGGGTTACACTTGTGCCCGTTTATTTCTATCGCCCTATGCAACAAGTGTTTTTGCAGGCAAACACCAATCACTTCTTCACCTGAATACTGTTCAGCAAGTCTACCTTACCATCAGCAATCAGCTTCAAAATCAGCTCTCCGAAGAGCGTGTTAGGCCATGCAAACCAAGCCCGCGTGTACTTCTGGGCATTGTCTTTATTGAACGACTCGTGCATCACGCCTGTGTTTCCATCTGTTTCCATCAGCATCTGTATGCATTGTTTTATCTCTTCATCGCTCTGTGCAGTGAACGCTTTCAGCATAATGCTCATTGGCCAGGGGTAGTTTGCGCCGATATGTGGTCCGCCGATGCCCTCTCCAGCCGCACCTTTGAAGAACCAGGGGTTGTCTTCACTCCAAACAAAGCGGCGCGTGTTTTGGTATATGGGGTCGTTAAGTGGCACATCGCCCATGTAACCCAAGGCTAAAAGGCTGGGCACATTGGCATCGTCCATCAACACTTGCCCTCCATATCCGTCCACTTCAAAGGCGTATATCTTTCCATATTTGGGATGTTCGGCCACGGCATACTTCTTCAAAGCCTCCGAAACTTCGGTGGAAAGAGCCTCGCATGCTTGGCTTAGGGATTGGTCTTTGTTCACTTTCGATACGATTTCGGCAGCCTTGCGCATGGCCGATGCAGCCATGAAGTTGGATGGTACGAGGAAAAGCATCGTTGTTGCATCGTCTGAAGGGCGGAAGCACGAAGCAATAAGCCCAACAGGTTTAACGGGCGAGCCATATCCGTCGCCGCCCAATGTTTCGGTTTGGCGGGTGGACAGGCGTTCAAAGCGATATTTCCCAGGCCCATCTTTGCGTTGTTGTTCCTTGAACGTGGCCAAAATCTTCTTCACGGCCTCTGTCCATAGCTCGCCAAAGATGGAAGCATCGCCCGTGACTTGCCAATAATGGTAGGCCAATCGGATGGGATAACACAGCGAGTCTATTTCGTATTTGCGTTCAAAGACCTCGGGGTTCATCTCCGTTTTATCAGTTGTATGCCCTTCTCCTGTAGGGCCATCGTTGAACGCATTGGCATAAGGGTCGATGTTAATTTGACGCAGTTGCCTAAGTATAACGCCCCTAATCATGGCCTTCAACTTGGGGTCTTTATTGGCAAACTGCACGTATGGCCACACTTGCGCCCCCGAATCGCGCAGCCACATGGCAGGGATGTCGCCCGTGTAAACGAAAGTGTCGTCTTCACCATTCATCTTTCGGTAGTGAACAGTGGTTTCGAGCGTGTTAGGGAAGCAGTTTTCGAACATCCAAGCGAGGTAACGATTGCCTTTAAGAAGCTTCTTTACCTCCTCTATTTTCTTGTCTATCACTTCCGAACGAAACAGCCTATCCTTCACCTCGGGGCGTTTACTCACATAAAGTCGCGTGTTGTCGGCAATGGCTTCAATGTATTCTTGTCCGTACACTTTGTTCTTTTGGGCCAATAGTTGTTGGCAGGGCAATGCCATTAAGGCCAGTGTTAAATAAAAAGATTTCATTTCTGGGTGATTAGGTTTTGTTGTTACATGTCGACTTCGCCTTTTCCCGCTGCGTTTTGGAGCAAGAAGGCTTTGAATTTGTCAAACGAATTGGGCATGGGCTGCGTTTGTTTCACGCCTTTCATGAAGTTGGCAAGGCGTTCAGGAATGTCGATGGGAGCATCAAGCACGGCATCCACCGTCTCTTTAAACTTGGCAGGATGAGCCGTTTCGCAGAAAATGCCCTGTTCGCTCTCACTAAGCGACAGTAGCAAGGCCTTATAGCCGCATGCACCATGTGGGTCTAGCACATATCCGCATTGCTCATGGCAGCTGCGTATTGTGGCTCTTATCTCCTCGTCGCTGAAAGTGAACCCCTCTACCAATTGGCTAATGTTGGCATGGCTGCCGCCATAGAGGTCGTAAATGCGCGCAAAGTTGCTGGGATTGCCCACATCCATTGCGTTGGCGATGGTCTGAATGCTGGGTTTTGGTGTGAAATGGCCTGTTTTAAGGTACTGGAAGAACACATCGTTGGCATTGTTGGCGGCGATGAAACGCTTTACGGGCAGTCCCATGCGGTGGGCAAAGAGTGCGGCAGTGATGTTTCCGAAGTTGCCACTTGGCACACAAACCACCAGCTCGTGTGCTTTCCCCATGCGTTTCATTTGTGCGTAGGCATAAAAATAGTAGAACGCCTGCGGAAGGAAACGGGCAACGTTGATGGAATTGGCCGATGTGAGCAGCATTCTCTCGTTTAGCTCCTCATCCATGAACGCTTGTTTCACCATGTTTTGGCAGTCGTCGAAGGTGCCTTCCACCTCAATGGCCGTGATGTTGCGGCCTAAAGTGGTGAATTGGCATTCTTGTATCGGGCTTACTTTCCCCTTTGGGTACAGCACAAACACGTTAACGCCCGCTACATCCAAGAAACCATTGGCAACAGCCGACCCCGTGTCGCCGCTTGTAGCCACCAAAACGTTTACCGGTTGCTTTTGTTCTTTCCCAACAAAGTGTGCCAAGAGCCGCGCCATGAAGCGTGCACCCACATCTTTAAAGGCAAGTGTGGGGCCATGAAACAGCTCCAGTGCCCAGCGGTTGGCCATTACGTGCACCACGGGACAATCGAAAGCAAGCGTTTCGTTGACAATCGTTCGCAAGTCTGCTTCCGAAATGTCTTCGCCAAAGAAGGCTTGTGCTACGTTGAAGGCTATTTCTTGAAACGAAAGCTTGTCTATCTCTTCGTAAAATGTGGGTGGAAGCACGTTTATCCGTTCGGGCATGAACAGCCCTTTGTCGGCGGCCAAGCCCTTTATCACCGCTTCGCGAAGGCTCACTTTCGCTGTCTTGCCGTTTGTACTGTAATATTCCATCTGTCTATTGTGTTATTGTCTGCAGGGTTTGTGGTTTTCGAATAGCGTAATTTTCAGGGGATAGGTGTTGTTTTTGCATTGCAGCGAATGAGCGTTCGTGCGAACGACAGGTTGTGTGAAGGCTGAATGCTTATTGGCTTTCACTTATTAAACTCAAATTGCCATAAGCGGATAACTCTAAAACCTATCATAAACTTAAAACCTCAAATAGCTATTCAATGCCCATGAAAGTAGGCATAAACTGGTTTGGCTTCAGCAAACCGAAGCAGCCTTGCCTACAACTATTCTCATCAAAAGTCTGAACACCATCTGCGATAATGCCTTTGTGCCAGATAAGAAACGGCACAGGCTCGTCTACATGCGTGCGAATTTCCACGGGAGTAGGGTGATCGGGCAGGATGGCGATGCAAATTGGCTCGTCCCAGTCTTTCACCTTATTATATATAGGGCCAACAATCCTGCGGTCTAAGTCCTCAATCGTTTTGAGTTTCAGTTGTAAGTCGCCGTCGTGTCCTGCTTCATCGCTCGCTTCGATGTGCAAATAAACAAAGTCGTTGTGCTGCAAAGCGTTGATGGCAGCAGCGGCTTTGCCCTCATAATTGGTGTCGTAAAGTCCTGTTGCACCCTCCACGATGATGTTTTTCAGCCCCGCATAGTGTCCAATGCCGCGAATAAGATCCACGGCCGATATAACAGCGCCCGACTTCATGCAGGGATACAATTCGCTGAGCGTCTTCATCGCCGGCCTATAACCGCCGCTCCACGGCCAAATGCTGTTGGCTTGTACCTTTCCTTCGGCCGCCCTTTGCACGTTAAAGGGATGCTTTGAGAGCACATCTTGCGAGTTGATAATCAACTCGTTGATGAGCGCAGCCGTTTCGTTGGCTGTCATTCTGCCTTCCTCGCGCACCTCTTCCCATCCCTTTTCGGCTTTCACCAGCAAAGGCTTCCACGCCTTTTCGGGGTTGTCGTGTGGCGGAGTGCACACAATATGCTTGCTGCCACCTTTGATGATGAGCAGATGTCGGTATTGAATGCCCGTGACAAAGCTCACCACATCCGATGCCAAAGTATGGTTTAAAGCTTGTATTAGAAGTTCGCTTTCGGCTGTAGAGAGGTGTCCGCCGTGGTGGTTTTTAATCTTACCATCGGCCAAAGTGAGGATGTTGCAGCGCAAAGCCAAGTCGTTGGGCTGCATCTCGTAGCCGATGGAAGCCGCTTCGAGCGGTCCCCTTCCCTCGTAAACGCTGTTCAAGTCGTAGCCCATGATGGCCGTATTGGCCACTTCCGAGCCGGGCGCGAAGCCTTCAGGTATGGTTTGCAGCATGCCCGTTCGGCCCTGTTTGGCCAATAAGTCCATGTAAGGCGTGTGTGCGTGTTGCATCAATGTCTTTCCCCCGAGCCGTTCAACGGGGTGATCGGCCATGCCATCGCCGAGAATGATGAGATGTTTCATTGCAAGTGGGGTTTAAATGTTGGCAATACTCATGATGTTTGCAAAAACACCAGCCGCCGTTACGCTGGCACCAGCCCCATATCCTTGTATCAGCATGGGGTATTGCTTGTAGCGTTCGGTGGTAAGCAGCACGATATTGTTGGAGCCTTCAAGGTTGTAGAACGGGTGTTGCTTGCCAACAGCCTGCAATCCCACACTTGTTTTTCCGTTATCCATCGTGGCCACAAATCGCCATCGCTTTCCTTCCTCTGCCAATTGTTGGCTTTGTTGTCCAAATTCGGCATCAAGCGAAGGCAGGTTCTGCCAAAAGTCTTCCAGCGAGCCGTCGAAAAAGCTGTCGGGAACGAAGAGTCGCTTCTCCACATCATCTTGTTCCACTTTATATCCGGCTTCGCGCGTTAAGATAACCAACTTCCGCACCACGTCTTTTCCGCTAAGGTCGATGCGTGGATCTGGCTCACTGTAGCCTTGTTCCTTAGCACGGCACACGGTTTCAGAGAAAGGAACGTCTGCCGAAAGCTCATTAAAGATGAAATTAAGCGTTCCGCTGAGCACGGCTTCAATCTTTAAGATGTGGTCGCCAGAGTTTCTAAGGTCGTTAATGGTGCCGATGATGGGCAGCCCGGCGCCCACATTTGTTTCGTACTTAAACTTAACGCCCCGGGTAAGAGCCGTTTGTTTCAGCTTTTCGTACTTCTCGTATTTTGATGAAGCGGCTATCTTATTGGCCGTTACGATGCTGATGTTGTGTTCCAAGAACGTTTGGTAAAGGTCGGCAATGTCTTTGCTGGCTGTGCAATCCACAAAGACACTGTTGAAGATGTTCATCTCCAACACCTCGTTGCGCAAGCTTTCGGGGGTGCATTTCTTGGCATTTTTCAGCTGTTCGGCATAGTTGTCGAGGTCTAAACCATTGCGGTCGAACATCATAAACTTAGAACTGGCAATACCCACCACGCGCAACTTCAGCCGCGACCGCTTACGCAACTCTTCGGCTTGTGCCTTAATCTGCTCGACAAGCTTGCCGCCCACGGTGCCAATGCCGCAGATAAAGAGGTTCAGTTCGGTGTATTCGGATAGGAAGAACGAGTCGTGTATCACGTTGAGCGACTTGCGTAAGAAGTTTCTCGACACCACAAAAGAGATGTTTGTTTCGGCAGCTCCCTGCGCACAAGCGATGACACTGATGCCCGAACGGCCCAGTGTACCGAAGAGTTTTCCTGCAATTCCGGGTGTGTGTTTCATGTTTTGTCCCACGATGGCGATGGTGGCAAGCCCGCTTTCGGGCATCATGGGGAACATTGCTCCCGTTTCAATTTCTTTGGAAAACTCGCGATTGAGCACGTCGACAGCCGCATCGAGGTCTTCTTCGCGCACGCCGATGGAGGTGGAGTTCTCGGAAGATGCCTGACTAACGAGGAACACCGAGATGCCATTATTGGCCAGTACGGTGAATATTCTTCGGTTAACGCCAATGACACCCACCATCGAAAGGCCTGCCACGGTGATGAGAGCGGTGTCGCTGATGCTTGAGATGCCGCGTATGGGCTTATCGCTTTTCTCCACCTTTTGTTTGATGGTGGTTCCTTCTGCTTCGGGGTTGAAGGTGTTTTTCACCCTAATGGGTATGTTTTTTACGCACACGGGATAGATGGTCGGCGGATAAATCACCTTCGCACCGAAGTTGCAAAGCTCCATCGCTTCTGTGTAACTCAGTTCCTTGATGGTGTAAGCCGTTTTGATGATGCGTGGGTCGGCCGTCATAAATCCGTCCACGTCGGTCCATATTTCCAGCACTTCGGCATCCAGAGCAGCGGCAAGCAGGGCAGCTGTGTAGTCCGAACCGCCCCGTCCAAGGTTTGTTGTTTCGCCCGTATCCTGGTCTAAGGCGATGAAACCAGGCACAAGCGAGATGCGTGGCAGTGGCGAAAAGGTGTCTTTTATAAGCTTGTTGGTCAGGTCACTATCGAGCGTGTGCTTTCCGTTTTTGCGTCTTGTCTTGATAAACTCGCGCGAGTCGAACCATTTGGAACCACGGATAAGTGTTGCCACGATGTTCGAACTGAGCCTTTCGCCGTAACTAACGATGGCATCGAGTGTTTTTTCGCTCAGGTCGCGCACGAGAAACACGCCCGTATAAATGCTACGAAGCTGCTCGAAAAGCGTATCTACGGTGTTGAACAACTGTTCGCGTGCCGCGGTTTCGCTGATAATGGTGTCTATCATTTGGTGATGGCGCGCTGTCATCTCGTCAAACTCGCCCCTCCAATTCTCATTGCCGCCCACAGCCATTTGCGCAGTGGCTATAAGTTTGTCTGTTATACCGCCCAATGCGCTTACAACCACGATTACAGGTTGACGCTTGGCCTCGTTTTCCACAATGCGCTTTAAGCATAAGATGCTTTTTTCGGAACCAACAGATGTTCCGCCGAATTTCAATACCTTCATTTGGTGATGTTATCATTTAATATTATGTTGCCCCAAAACAAATGGGGTTGAACAAAACTTCCCTGCAAAAGTAACAAGAAATAGATATAACACCAACAAACCAACACGATAATTGTGCCTTATCTGCCGTTTGCTGTAGGGCTTGTTCCGTTTTAGGTGTTAATTTTCGGCCAATTGTTGGTAATTGCCCGTAAGTTGTTTGGTTGTTTGTGGGCAATTGCTTATATTTGCGAAAAAGTTCGTAACGAAAATTATCGCAAATGAAAAATCCCTTTAAGTTCGGAACGATAGTGGAAGGCGAATACTTCACGGACAGGGCGGCCGAGTTGGAACGCATAAAGCAGCTTTTGAACAGCGACAATCACCTCATACTGATTAGTCCGCGGCGTTTTGGCAAGTCTAGTTTGGTGAAGAAGGCCGTTACGCAAGTGTCGCGCCCTTGCATTTCGCTCAACCTGCAGATGGTGGTAAGCGTTGAAGGCCTTGCCGCGATGATATTGAAAGCGGTGTTTAAGCTACATCCTTGGGAGAAGATAAAGCATCTCCTGGCCAATTTTCGCGTTGTGCCCACCATTTCTACCACGCCATCGGGCGAAACCATCGACATCACCTTCCAAACCACCACCGATGCCACCGTGCTCATTGAAGACGCGCTGCGGCTGGTTGAAAAAGTGAGCGATCCAAGCAACGCGATGGTGGTGGTTTTCGATGAGTTTCAAGAACTGATGGGCTTGGAAAAGGGCATCGACAAGCGGTTGCGTGCCATTATCCAAACGCAACAACATGTCAATTACATTTTCTTGGGAAGCCAGGAGTCGATGATGACCGAGATTTTCGAGCGCAAGCGGTCGCCATTTTATCGTTTTGGCGTGCTGATGCACCTTGATAGGATACCGCACACCGACTTCGCACAATATGTTTCCGAGCGGTTGCCGGCCGATTGTGTTGAGAAGGCTGTCGTGGTTGAACAGATTTTAACCACTACGCGCTGCCATCCGTATTACACCCAACAGCTTGCAGCACTGGTTTGGGACATGCTTACTTATAAGAAGTTGGAAGAAACCCAGGTGGTGGAGCAGGCCATAGCAACCCTTGTTCGCACACACGACCTGGACTTTGAACGCATTTGGCTCAATTTCAACAAGACCGACCGGAGCGTTTTGATGGGATTGGTGAGCAACGAGCAGCTGTCCAGCAATCGCCGACTGCCCACTAGCACAGTATATAGCAGCGTTAAGCGTCTGATGCAAAGCGGTTATGTCATTAAGCTCGAGACATTCGAGGTGGAAGACCCTTTCTTTGCGCGCTGGATAAGGCAAAGGCAGGGTTAGGGAGGGGGCTTAGGCGCCTTGTTTTGCTATGGCTTTCATCGCATGGCCTGTTTGTAAAAAGCGGTTATATGGCGCAAAGGTTGCCTTATAACCATGCTGTGTATGCACTATTCGCATCTTTCTGCCGCGCTACCAGCATCTTGTACTCGCGCTACCAGCATCTTGTACTCACGCTACCAGCATCTTGTATTCACGCTACCAGCATCTTGTACTCGCACTACAAGCGGCATTGTACTGAGCATTCTGCGGCAATTGGCTGGCGAAAATACTTTCTTATGCCGATAAATGGCAGACACTTGCATCAATATACAAAAGGACGCTTGTGCGTGTTTTACCCATTTACAAGCCGCCAACTTGTGCCGTCATGGCATCAATGAGCATTCCCACGGCTGTTGTTACGCCAAAAACGGCGATGTTGGCAGCAGTTTTGCCCAGCACTTTGTTTAAGGCCTTGCCTTTGCCGATGGCCTTCATGGCACGAAATGTCTTTATGTGCAAGGGTATGTAGCACAGCGAAAAGGCAAAAGCAAAATAGTGGCCGTGCCAGATAAAGGCAAACCCAGACAAGCCAACGGCAAAAATGCCCGTGAAGAGATAGAGCAGCAGGGTGCGTTCGAGGCCAAGCCTAACGGCAAGTGTGCGCTTGCCGGCTTCGATGTCGTTGTCGATGTCGCGAAAATTGTTCACAATGAGCAAGGTGTCTATCACCAGTCCGCATGATAAGGCTAGGGCAAGGGGTTCTAAAGAAAGGTTGAATGTGGGGCGGGGCAGGGCTAAAAGGTATGTTCCGTACACGGGAACAAGGCCGAAAAACACCAAGACAAGCACGTCGCCCATGCCTTTATAAGAAAGATGTGTGGTGTATAGGAAGCAAAACAACACACAAACCACGCCCACAACGATGGTTATCCATCCGCCGAAGTAGATGAGCGGCAGGCCAACAGCGCAGGCCTGCAGAGTTGTGAGGTAGAGTGCGCGTTTCATTTTGGCAGGCGTTATCCAGCCTTGCGCGCAGGCTCGTTTCGGCCCAAGGCGTTTTTCGTTGTCGTTACCTTTGATAAAGTCGAAGTAATCGTTCACGAAGTTGGCATCAATTTGCATCACGAAAGCAAAGAGAAAACAAAAGACAATGGGCAAAATCCTTAGTTCGTTTGCCGCTTCTTGATAGGCCGACATGGCCCCGAGCAACACGGGTACTGCCGCACCAGTGAGGGTTTTGGGGCGAGATGCCAACAGCCATGCCTTGGCAGAATTGGGTTTAACTGTTTTATGCGTGTTCATTGCAGGGCGTAGAGGTGTTAACCCTTTGTTTTCTTGTCTAGAATTCCTTGGTAATAATACAGGGCTGCACCGATTGCGGTGCAAAATTCGCTGTGTTTGGGAATGCGGAAATGCACGTGATAGAGCCTTTCCATGGCTGGGAAAACGTCTTTGCACTGGGGCAAAAGAGTGAGGTTGCCTATGAGCACAAACTCTTTTATGCCCGTGTTTAGCGATGAAAGGATGGTTCCGCTGCCGATGGATTGCAGCACCATGCAGATGAGTCCCAGGGCAATGTCTTCGCGCGAGGCATTGCTTTTGGCGTTTCCGAAAAGGCTTGCCGTGGCATCCATAGGCAGTCCCGGTAGGGGTAAGGCGCTGATGTCGCCGATAAGCAGGTTGATATTTGTGATGTCGCCCTGTTCGGCTAGTAACGAAACCTGCTTGATGTCGTCGGTCTTGAGCATGATACGCGACAGCCCTTGCAACGTTCCGCCGCCTATTCCGATGCCGCCGATGTGCTCAATGCGGTCGCCATCGCATTGCACAAGCGATGTTCCAGTGCCCATGCTCACCACAATCATGCGGTCAATCTCCATGTCATATCGCGCTCCAAGTCCATCGGCCAAAAACTCTTCGGCCTTGTTAGTGGGCAATCCGTAGATGGGATCGTTGATGTAAGCCGCACCAACACCCGTAAGCATCACATGTTCCACTTCGTCTAAGGCAATTTTGTTGTCGTGAAGATATTTGCCAAATGCTCCGTAGAGCGAGGTTACGGGGTCGGTAGCCTTGATGCGCAAGGGCGAAATGACAATGCCGTCTTTGTTTATGCCCACAATCTTTGTGGTGCTTATGCCTACGTCTATGCCGATAACTATTCCCATGTGTTGTTTGAATTGTCTGGTTTGAAGATAAAAAAGTGTCCACCATCACTTTGGCAGTGCTCTCGCAGCAATACCGAAATGAGGCGGGCGTTTTCGGTTACGCGAGCCTCGTTGCCGTCGTAGCCGTTGATGAGTACCATCAGTTGGCGAGTGTCGAGTGTTAGCTTCGTGCGTTCGTTGTCGCTTGTGGGCGTTCCGATGCCGCCCAAGTCGTCACGATACACGGGTAAGCCCTCGATGTTGAGCATGCCTCGGCCGATGCCTTCGTAGGGTTCGTTGGCCTTACCCACGCCTAAAGTGAGGGTAGTGCCAACAACTTTATCGGCATCGAAACCACCAATGCTGTATCCATGAGCGATGCTGGCCAGGTTGATGAGGTCTACCAAGGTGTTGGCTTGATATAGTTTTTTGCCCTGAAGAAGCCGTCTGATGAGCGCTTCGGATGCGGGGCGGTAGCGCGAAGGGTCTTTGCCCAAGGCCTTATACACCTGCCTGGTGGCAGCGATGCTGGGCATTTGCTTCAGCGTTTCGGTGGTAAGCGTCTGCCTGAGTTGGGTTTGGGCATCTTCTATTTTTTGCCACAAGCCAGCATCGAAAGGCGTGTTAACCACATTGGCCACAAGACATGCACCCACAAACGAGGGACAAGCCGTGGCGATGTGGGGCGAAACGGCAATGCTTATCATTGTTCCAACATTTTGAGGAATGTGTCTTCGTCTATCATTTCGATGCCCAGCTGTTGTGCTTTCTGCATCTTCGACGGACCCATGTTTGCTCCTGCGAGGATGAAAGACGTTTTACTGCTTATCGAACTGGCGTTCTTTCCACCATTGCTCTCAATAATCGCCTTGTATTCATCGCGGCTGTGGCGTTCGAAAACGCCGCTGATAACGATGTTCTTTCCTGCCAGTTTGTCGCCCGTGGGCTGTTGTTGTTCGGCACTTAAGGCCATTTGCAGACCGTGTTGGCGCAACCTTTCAATGATGTTGAGGTTCACCTCGTTGTGGAAAAAGCGCACCACGCTCTCGGCAATCACCGTGCCCACGCCTTCAACCTCAACAAGTTGTTCGGGTGTAGCAGCCATCAATGCATCGATAGACTTGAAATGCTTGGCCAACAGCTTAGCCGTTGTTTCGCCGACAAAGCGTATGCCGAGGGCGAAAAGCACGCGTTCGAAGGGTGTAGACACCGAATTTTGGATGCCCTTCACAATCTTCTGGGCAGATTTCTGGCGTGTGCCGTCTGCGTTTATTTGCTCGGTGCGTATCTCGTAGAGGTCGGCAACGTTGTTTATAATGCCTCTTCTGAAATAATCGTCAACGGTTTCGGGGCCGATGGAGTCGATGTTCATGGCCTTTCGGGCAATGAAATGTTCGATGCGACCTTTGATTTGCGGTGGACATCCCGTGTCGTTAGGGCAGTAATAGGCCGCTTCGCCGGCGTATCTCACCAGTGGCGTGCCGCATTCGGGGCAATTGGTGATGAAGCTTACGGGTTGTTGTCCTGGCAAACGTTGGCTAACGTCTACACCAACAATCTTCGGAATGATTTCTCCACCTTTCTCTACGTACACCATGTCTCCGATATGTAGGTCCATGCTGCGTATGAAGTCTTCATTGTTTAGCGTGGCGCGCTTCACGGTTGTGCCTGCAAGCAACACGGGTTGCATGTTGGCAACGGGCGTTATGGCACCAGTGCGCCCCACTTGGAAGGTAACTTCGTTGAGACGTGTGCAAACACGTTCAGCTTTAAACTTATAAGCGATGGCCCAACGTGGGCTTTTGGCAGTGAAACCCAGTTGGCGTTGTTGGCTCAGACTGTTCACTTTGAGTACAATTCCATCTGTGGCCACGGGCAAATCGTGGCGTGCGGTGTCCCAATGGTTGATAAAGTCGTATATTTGTTCCAGCGAATTAACCTTGCGCATGCCTTGGCTAATCTTAAATCCCCATGCTTGAGCGGCCATCAGGTTTTCGAAATGTCCATCGCTTGGCACATTTTCGCCGAGCAGATAATAAAGGTAGGCGTCAAGTTTTCGCTTGGCGACAAGTTTCGGGTCGAGACTTTTCAGCGTTCCGCTAGCAGCGTTCCGTGGATTTGCAAACAAAGGTTCCTCAGCCTTTTCTCTTTCGGCGTTCAGTTGTTCGAAAACCTTCCACGGCATCAATATCTCGCCACGTATTTCAAACTCGTTGGGGTAGCCAGTGCCGGGAAGCACAAGCGGAATGGCGCGAATGGTGCGCACATTGGCCGTTACGTCGTCGCCTTGTTCGCCGTCGCCGCGGGTTACGGCCCTTACAAGTCGGCCTTGTGCGTAGGTAAGTGAAATGCTTAGCCCATCGTATTTCAGTTCGCAGCACACCTCAAAAGGTGCACCACCCAAGTCTTTGCTCACATCGGCATACCATTTGGCCACTTCTTGCTCGTTGTATGTGTTGGCCAACGAGAGCATGGGGTAGCGGTGTCTCACTTGTTTGAAGCCGGTGCTAAGGTCACTTCCCACGCGTTGTGTAGGCGAATTGGGGTCGTAGGCCTCGGGATGCTTGGCCTCCAAGAGCTGCAACTCGTGCATAAGTTGGTCGAACTGCTGGTCGCTCATCGTGGGCGAGCTTTGCACATAGTACAAATAGTTGTGGTGATGTAGCAGTTCTCTTAGTTCTTCAATGCGTTTTATCTCTTCCATTTGTGGCTAAGGGTATAAGGTTTGTACTTTTGAATGAGGCATGGTGAGCTATTTCCCCAGTTGCATTTTGAGTTTTCCAGTTGGCGAAACGTTTATGTCCACCACATAATAGCTTGGCGAATCGGGCATGGCGAGCAAGGCATTGAAGTGCACACCATCCTTATCTACGAGATAAAGCGTAAGGTCGCTAAGGATAGCTTGCGCCAAGAAATCTTGGGGAACGTACTTCTTGAAGTCGCTTTTCTTGAAATCGCGTGCGAAAAGCCTGTTTGCGCCTGTATAAATGGTAAGGTTGACGATGTTGTCGTGGTAAACGTTGTCCACTTCCACACCTTCGTCGTTATAGGTGGACTTTATGACCTTGTATGTGGTGGGGTTAACCTGCACATAACAATGATAACGCATGTCGCCATTCGCCACCACGGTGTCTTTTTTCACCAGTCGGTTTTGGTTTAGCACTTTAGTTTGGTTGTTTTCGAACTGAAGCTTGTCTAAAGCGTCTTCGCTAAGGGTGAGTTTCACCGTTTCGTTGTTCGAGTTTTTAAACACAAAGAGGTGTGGAGCCTGCTTTACGATGGGATATTTCATTGTGTCGTCGGCCCCATGTATCACCAGCGTGTCTTTGAAGATTTGGAAATAGGCGGGATAGCTGGTCGAGTCTGGGTAGAAAATGGTGTCGCCCTTCACCTTGAACGCCACACTTTCGTCGTCGGCATTAATCCAAATGCCCTGCAACATTTGCTTGGCCACCTTGTCTTCTTCGGTTTTCCCCTCGTTTTTTTGCGCTTTGGGGCCGCATGCCACGACAGCAACCGCGGCAAGCAACAAGGCAAGGATGTTGTGTAATCGTATAGTCATTTTGTTGTTTTAAGTGAAATGCTATCGGCCTATGCTGTGATAATCAAAGCCATAGCTCTCTAATTCTTTCTTCTCGTATATGTTTCTGCCGTCTACAATCAGCTTTTGGTTCATCACCTTGCCCACAATCTCCCAGTTGGGCAGCCTGAACTCGTTCCACTCTGTGAGCAAAAGCAGTGCGTCGGCATTGTTAACAGCATCATAAAGGTCGTGCGCATAAGTAACAGCATTGCCCATTCGCCTTTTGCATTCGGGCATGGCCACGGGGTCGTACACTTTAATGTGGCAGCCCGTTTGGCGAAGTAGGCCGATGGTAACAAGTGCGGTAGACTCGCGCATGTCGTCGGTTTCGGGTTTGAACGACAGTCCCCACAGTGCGATGGTCTTGTCTTTGAGGCCTTCTTTGGCGAAAGCGGCCGCCAGTTTGTTGAACACAACGTGCTTTTGCGCATCGTTAACGCGTTCAACGGCCTTGAGAACCTCCATCGAATAGCCCATGTTTTCGGCCGTCTTGATAAGTGCCTTGACATCTTTTGGGAAGCAACTGCCGCCATATCCACATCCGGCATAGAGGAATTTTCGGCCGATGCGCGTGTCGCTTCCTATGCCGGCGCGCACCATGTTCACGTCTGCTCCCACGCGTTCGCACAGGTTTGCGATGTCGTTCATGAACGATATGCGCGTGGCCAGCATGGAGTTGGCGGCATATTTGGTCATCTCGGCACTGGGAATGTCCATGAAGATAACCCTGAAGTTGTTGATGAGGAATGGTTTGTAGAGGCGTGTGAGCATCTCTTTAGCCTTTTCGCTTTCCACGCCCACCACCACGCGGTCGGGGCTCATGAAGTCTTTGATGGCGTTACCCTCTTTAAGGAATTCGGGATTGCTGGCCACATCAAACGTAATGTCGGCCCCTCGCTTGTCGAGTTCGGCTTGTATGGTTTGGCGCACAAGCTTTGCCGTACCAACGGGGACCGTGCTTTTTGTCACCACCACGAGGTATTTGTTGAGGTGTTGGCCGATGGTTCGTGCCACCTGCAGCACATATTTGAGGTCGGCACTGCCGTCTTCGTCGGGTGGAGTTCCCACAGCCGAGAACACAATTTGCTGGTCGTTGAGAACACTTTCCAAAGAAGTGGTGAAGCGTAGTCGACCGGCCCTGACGTTTTTCAGCACCAGTTCGTCCAGCCCTGGCTCGTAGATGGGAATGTCGCCGCGTTGTATGCGTTCAATCTTCTCTGTGTCAACGTCCACGCAAGTGACGCTTGCTCCGGTGTCGGCAAAGCAAGCTCCAGATACAAGTCCCACATATCCTGTTCCTACAATAGCAATGTTCATCGGTTAACTATCCTCCTCGTCGTATGGTTTGTTTGTCTTTTGTCATTCGAAAAGTTCCGCTTCGGCAAAGCTTTTCCCGTTGAGGTCTTTCGAACTTGTTATAATCTTGTCTTTTTCGATGGGCCATTGTATGGCCAATGCCTCATCGTTCCACCTGATGCAGGCCTCGCTTTGTGGGCAATAGGTGTTGTCCACCTTGTAAGTGAACACCGCTTCGGAGCTCAACACCAAGAAACCGTGCGCGAAACCGCGTGGAATGAACAGCTGTTTTTTGTTCTCGTCGCTCAGTTCCACAGCCACATGCTTGCCGAATGTGGGCGAGCTCTTGCGCAAATCAACGGCCACATCTAGCACGCGCCCTTGGATTACGCGCACCAGCTTGGCTTGTGAGGCATCGCCTTTTTGATAATGCAGGCCGCGAAGCACGCCGAAAGACGATTTAGATTCGTTGGCTTGCACGAAGTTTACTTTCCCAACATGCTCTTCAAACTCATCTTTCTTCCAAGCTTCAAGGAAATAGCCTCGCTCGTCGTTGAAAACTTTGGGCTCGATAACGAACACGCCTTGTAGTTCTGTTTCAATGTATTCCATTGTGATGTCCTATTTTGAACTACAAAGATAGTACAAAACAAAGAAACGGCAAAGGAATTTTGTGAAATAACCTGTGTTTGGCGTAAGTAATGCCTGATATGGCAAGTTTCACTTCAATATGGCTGACCTTATATTTTTATGTGTATGGTTATAAAACTTCCGCGCAAAAGTTTGTTTTCTCCATGTTTTATAGTCAAAACGAAATGGTTTTGAAATTTTGCCTTGCTTTAGTCTGGTTCTAAAAATACCACGCAAGCGTTCATTTCCTTTTTATTATTTAGCTCTTTGCTGTCTTTTAGCTTTTATCTGGCATCTTTCGCT
>CAJPTO010000040.1 GCA_905373605.1 uncultured Prevotella sp. | reverse complement strand
GGCAAAGGTAGGGAACTAGTAACAATATAAAATGCGGCTTATTTGGGATGCTTACGAATTATCATTCCTTTTTGCGATGCATCATTTTGCGCCAGTTAAGGCTAAAAAAGTTTTTCACGCCCGTAACCTCTTTGCGGTAGTTGGCGCAAGCACCTTGAAATGCTTTTTAATCGCCACACGAACATAAACACAACACGCCCTATTGCCAAGAACAGGCATGCACGGGCAGTGGAAAAACAGGGAACGAAGCCTGCTGTGTCGGGTAGGCTTGGCATCGGCTTTTGGCCATGAAGCCAGCCCAGCAAACAAAAAAATGCCCTTATGTGCCATCTGTCAGAAAGGCGTTTTCTGTCAAGGGCACATAAGGGCATGCACTGTTGCGTGTGTGCGTTGCCTTAAAAAAACAGCGTGTTGCGACTATGCGTGATGATGTCTACGTCTATTTGCTGGCCAATGATGCGCATGGCACGAAGCTGGTCGGTGGAGATGGGGCAGACAATGATGCTGTCGTGGTTGTCGTATAGCGACTGCACCTCGGCAAGGTCGGTCTTTATCTCTTGATAGTCGGCCGCATCAAGGTCGGCCAGGAAGATGGAACGCTGCACGCGGGTGCAACCTTTCCGCTCCAAGTATTTGGCAACATGTCGGCGCACCTTGTCGCTTTCGATGTCGTACATCACGAAGAAAAGCATGTCGGTTGGTTTTCGTTGTGGTTGGTTTACTACGCCCAAGATGTGGTCTACGCGCTGTTGCAGGGTTGGCAAGCCGTCGATGTTTCCTGTTTGCCGGTTAATCTCGGGCGAATGGGCCACGCCTGCTCGCGCCAATTTGCGAAGCACCTCGATGTAAGGCAGCGGTTGGGCTTTCTTTTTCATAGGCCACGGGTGCTATTGGTTAACAAACTGCTCGATAAGCTGCGCCACGAGCTTGTTAAGTTCTTCGTTGGTGCCGCGGCGTGGCGATATAACGACGCTGAAACCACGCTTGCCATAAAAGAGATTTACCTCGGCTTCTTTCATCCCCATGCGCACTTTCACCTTCTTGGCATACTGAATGTTGACAATTTCGGTGACCAGCAGGCCCGTTTGCTCAAGGTGCTGTTTCAAGGGTTGCACCATTTCGTTGAGTCTTTCAGGCACAAAGGCCTCGGGCTTGGGCCTCTTTGCGGCCTGTGCCTTGTTAAGCTGCTGCTTAATGCGCTGCATCACCTCGTCGTCGGGGTCTTTCAGTCGGGGTTCAGCTGTTGCGGCAAACGTTTCGCGTTGCATTTGCTGGTGCATCTCCAGCTCGTGGCGCGCTTCGGCCACAGCTGTGGGATTGTCGGTGCACACAAAAGCCTGGATGTCCACTGGCTCGCACTGGGGATTGAAGTAGGCGTTGGGGTCGATGCTGATGAAACAGGCACGCGAAACATCAGACGTTTTGTTATCGATGGCTTGCTCCAGGTGGTAACGCATGGAGAAATCGCGGGCGAAAGCCTTGTAGAACAGCGAGTAGAGGCCGGCATCGTAACAGCGTTCGGCCAAACGGAACATCACCTTAAGCCCATCTTCGCCAGGCGATGCGAAACAAAGCATCACGCGAGGGTCGGCTTGCAGCTGTTTTCGCACGTTGTTAAGGTCGAGGTTCTTCTCCGAGACGTGGTCGATGTCGAGAATAAAGCTCTCGGTGTAAGCAAAGTTGTCTTTTTTTCTGAAGTTTGGCGTGAAATGTGCGCACACCACGTAGGGCAACGTGCGTTTGAGTGCGGCATATTGCTTCGTGTCCATTGCATATACAATGCGCAGGTGGCGTATTCGCGCTTCAATGTCGGGCAAGGGGTTGATAAGGCTGTGGTAAAGCTTCTCTTCCTTAATCTTCATCAGCGGGTCGGCAGCCGACTGGATGTTTCTTCCACACGAAATCATAGGTCGAATGTTTTGAATTTTTGTGCCAACGACTGCACATACAGGCGCATGGAGGTGTGTCGCGAGCGCGTTACGCCCTTGATGGTAACAAGTTCGTCCATGTAGTCGTTGAGCGATTGTATGAGTACGCGCCGCCCAAGGGGTTCCAACCAGTAAGAGCCGTCGGGCCTGATGGAATAATATTCGTCGGTGATGACGTTTTGTGCCAGCAGGCTATACACCACATAGTCTACCCAGATGCGGTAAAGCTCAATAACATCATACACCAACACGGGGCGGTTATAGTCGTCGCGGTGCATGATGCCAACGTAAGGGTCGATGCCGGCCTTTATCATTTCGCCCTCAATCTTGCCGTAAAGCAGCCCATAACCATAGTTTAGCAGGGCGTTGGCCACATCCATTGCCGGGTGCTGACTGCGGTTTTCGAAGCGGTAATGCAGTGGTATGAAGGCATTGATGGTGGCAAAATAAATTTTTGAGGCCAATCCTTCCCATCCGCGCAAGGTGGGAGCGATGTCGTTAACGATGTCGGCTTGCTCCAAAGACACCTTCTTGCGGTAGTCTTCCAGTCGGCGGATGCTCTTGTCCACGTCCACTGGGGGTGCATCGCTGGTGTTGAAAAGCAGCATCAAGGCCTGCTGGTTTTCTATTTTCTGGGCTATCACACCCTTAATCCATTCCACGGCTTCATGCGAGAAGGTGAAGTTGAGTTGCCCTTTCCTGATAGTTGAGATGGAACCGTAACGCGGACTCCATATCCTACCGATGGGATTGCCGGCCTTGTCCATGAAAAGCACCTCTATTTCTTGTTCCACGGCTAGCATCACGGCATCGCTTGTAATCTGCGCGCCACGACTTATCTGTATGCTTTTGATGCCTTTGGTGGGTATTCGCTGTCGGCCGTCGGCCGTTGTGACAACAAATCCCTCGTTGTCGCGGTTCAGCGACACGCCATAAGTGTTGAGAATTAGTTCCATTGGGGTTTGGTTTTTAGCGTGAAAGGGTTAGGTTATGGAATTGTGGTGTCGACTTTAGGTGAACGCCCTTAGCTCAATACTCCCTGAACTGCACAAAGGCGAATTGGGTTTCTTTCTTGTTGTCGGACAAATTGGTAACAATGCGCTCGGTGGTAGACGCCACACAGCGTATGCCCTGCGCCTTAAGCAACTCAACAATGCGGAAAGTGAGGGTCATTTCGCCCATCACGTGTACCGTTATGTCTTCTGGTGCACCCCTGTTGATGATGTCTAGCACGTATTTGCTGGCCAAATGGTCTATCATTGCCGCATCGCAATGGGTGTCAACAGTGGGGAATGGCATGTCGATGATGTCGCCATACGCTCCTGCAGCCGCCAATTGTGTAGGTTGCCATGTGGAAGAAGGGTGGTTGGAGAGGTTGATGAAAAGGGGACGAAGCGGTTTATCCGGGTTAACAGCATCTCTTGGTGTTTCGGTAGTATCAGAAATATCTAACTCAGCAAAAGACGCATCTCGGCAATTGACAATTCCTTCGATAATCTTTTCAACCCTTCTAGCCCCTCCGCGGTCTTCGCCTGCATGGTTAAAATCGTTACGAATACCAGTAATTTCTTTGAAGACCTTGGCAAGAGCTGTAATCTTTGGGCTTTGAAGCAAACGCTTAATGATTGCTTTTTCATTGGCAGAGCGGCCAGCATCGTTTTCAGACACAAGCCAATTCTCTTCAGGGATGTTATCAACAGCAATCGCAAAAGCACTGTTCACTAACTTTCTTTGATTCTTATCTGCAAGGTCGAGTGCATTTTCTTTGCATAACAGAGAAACAATTGTTTCTTGCAACAAGGTAATGGCCTGCTGATAAAGCTGCTTGCCCAAACACCATTGGGCCGCAAAAAAGCCATTCTCTATGCTCTCCGTGGGCGAAAAAACCGTCAATGGCTGATGTATCTTGTTGAAAACCGGCACCATTGGTGGGATGATGACGCTATCTATTCGGTTTGCTTCATTGTGAATGGCACGTATGCTGCCTGCTTCTCTAATGTCCTTACCCCTGCAATTGAGTATAGATTGGGTAAGTCTCTCTAAGGCATTAACATATTTGCCTAGTGCCCTTGCATCCATATTGGGGTCCTCCGTGTTTTGCAACACAGGCTTAAGTTCCTTACCAACAAGTTCTTTCAGCTGCGTAACCCTTCCGTTTTGCAGATAGTTTGCAGCGGCGAACGTCCAGTCTTGCAAGCTAACGATAGGCAATAAGCTGATGATGGGAGCTTCGTTATTGACGCGCGCCTCGAAGTTGCCGTAAACGATGTTCTTAATGGTGATACCTTTAAGGAACTTGGCGTAGTTTACCAGTACAAGTAGCAGCATGGGCAGCAGTCGAAAGCCATGTGTGATGTCGAGATACAGTTCGTCTTCCTCTTCAAGCGAGTCGAAAATGGTTTGGAAAACGTCCCAAATCTCCTCTTCGTTCATGCCATCCTTAATGTTTCTGCCCTCTATTTGAGCTTGCAAGTTCATCTTTTGCAACACGGCTTCAAGGCCTTCATAAGGTATAGCCTCTGTTTTACCTTTGGAGAAGCGTTTATCTATATCCTTACTCCAATTATCTTTCCTGGCTTTCTCGGTGAGGAAGATAATCACCTTGTCTTCTTTCCCCCACTCTTTCGCCTTGGCAAGCTCTAACGACGCTTGCTGAATGAAACGTGTAGACAATCTAAATCCTTTTTGCGTGTCGGTATAAGTGCATGGATCATAAAAGCCTGCACCTAAAATAGAAATGAAAACTTTGCGTGGCATGATGGTTACTTTGTGTTGATGTTAAACATTTCGTTGTTTAAGAGTGAGAAGAGGGCAGCCTCGGGGACGATATGTCCATCGTTCTGTATGCTGAAAGGAATGATTCGATTTTCCAAACACTTCTCTTCAGCTTTTGGATTCATCTTGTCTTTAGTTACAAACAGCATCTTCACGCCCATCCCACTGTATTTCTTTGCGGCGGTAGTAAACTTATCAAGATCTGTAAGCTGCTTAATCTGGGTTTTACACTCAACAAACATCAGCTTATTTCCCATATTGACAATAATGTCTATTTCGTTTTTAGGTGTGTTATTGGCGTAGTTGAACTTGGCGTTGAGGATGATTTCTTTCGCGTGTTCCCAGTGGGAGAGCATTTCTGCAACTTGAATTTCAAACCAACCGCTATTAAAAGCAATAGACATGATGTGCGGAGAAGAACATTTTTGCGATTGTTCTCCGTAATGTGTCTTGAGCACGATGTTTACGTTCTTAGCCTTTTTATCCCATTCCACATACGAACCTTTTAGCGTTTTTTTCTTCCCTTGGTTGATATTCTCCATTTCCCTGTTGTCAATAGTCAGCAAGTTGAATTCCGAGATGTTCTTCTTTCTAATCCTTTCCACAAGCCTTATCGCTTTCAGGTCTTCTTCCGTGAACGAATTAAATCTGGTATGCGAACCTATTGCGTAATTGTTGAATCGCAAAATGGTTTGTATGTC
The DNA here is from genome assembly GCA_905373605.1 of uncultured Prevotella sp. Lineage (GTDB taxonomy): Bacteria > Bacteroidota > Bacteroidia > Bacteroidales > Bacteroidaceae > Prevotella. Next base: position 12,404 of record CAJPTO010000040.1, on the reverse strand, counting down.
TAGATCCCGTTCTATCATTTTGCTTTCTTTTGTCGAGAAATTATACCCCACGTTGTTTTGGTCAACGTAGATAACAGATGTATTGCGATGTTGCTGCGCAAGGAGAATGAAAGCCACCGTCCACGGCTTTGTTCCGCCCGATATATTAATAACGACCTCCACTTGCTCCAAGTCGCCAAGCAACTTATCGGCCGCTTCGTAAATTTTGGGGTAATCAACGGAGTCGAACAGTTGTAGTTCACAAGGCAAACCCACGTTTTCCTTAATGTCTTCTGCCAACTTCTTGCTTTCTTTCGAATGCACCAAAATCACCTTTTCGGCCTTAAACTCTTCAATACCCACATGAATGGGCATGGGTTGTCCGCCCACAAGGGCGATGTGTACTTTGCTCATAGGTTCTATTTTGCTTTGCCTGTGATGTCATCAAACATCTGTTTTACATCAGTGTTGTCCATCACACCCTTAAACTTCTTATAGAGCTTCCCCTTTTCCGAGTTTATTTCTTTTCTTTCTTTATCATTTACCAAGGGATAAAGTTCCTTAAGCTTCAAAGTAAGCACAGCCACTTCATCATTGTTTAGCTTCTGTCGGCCATTATCAACAAACTTCGTTATCTTACTTGTCCATGAATCACATCTGTTGAAACATTTCTGAATGGAGTCTGGTTCAGCCAAATACTTCTCGAAACCATCGTTAAAAATCATCTCTCTTGTCTTTGCCCTATTCTTCTCTTCCTCTTCATGCATTACCTGTTTTCGCTGTTCTTCCCAGCTGCAAAGAAACTCAACAATAATGTCTTTAAAGTCTTTGTCTACATTCTTATCCCTTAATGCAGTGCTCTCTTTTATATGTTTATCTAGCAAGCTTATGTAAGCAGAGGGTGAAAAGGAGCTAGATTGTTTTTCCTTACATAGTTCACTTTCTCTGTTTTCCATATCTTGCTTAAGTTTATTTAGCTCTTCCGCCCTTTTCTGTCTTTTTAATTCTACTTGGCGAGCCGCTTCGTTCTCCTTTTCTTTTTGCACAACTGAAGACAAAACAGAGGTTGTCCCAATCTGTTTGGAGAAAGATTTGAAAGGTATTTTCTCTTTCTTCACATTCTGAAACTCCTTTAAGTCCATGTAGTTAAATCGGTCGTCGCCCACTATAACGGGGATGGAAGCAAGCGTTATAAGCTCTAGAACCTGTTCACAATTCAGCCAATTCTCCTTAAAAGCGCACATTTCTTTCTCGTATTGCGCCATAAAATGATTGCCCCCCCTGTCTTGCGGTTCGATAAGTTCCACCTCATACTTCACTTTTCCATACCCATAAGGTTTGGCTTGCCCTAATTGATGCCGGCATTCAGCCTTATTATGGAATGTCAGAGCAGAGAGTAATGCTCCCAATTCTATTGGGCGGAGATTGTGAAATACGATGTCGCCGTTGAAGATTGCACCTTTTTGCAACGGCGTTATGATGGTGTCGGTATTGTCTGTGCTTTGCTGTTCTGTGACAACGTTTCGTGTAACATATCGTTTCCAGCCAGAAAGATTGCCGTCATTGTAGGTTCTGAAGTTTACAATGTTGTTGTCTTGTTTGATGTAGATAGGATAGAACGAGGCCTTGGGCGAACTTAATGTGAGTGTTACGGGTTTTCCCTCTTTTGCATTGTCCGAAAAGGCATGCCCAAATTGCACGCGACCTTTTAGCATACCCTCATCATGAACGTATCCAAAGATGCATTCTGCCAAGTCTAAACGCGACATGTCGTTATGCAAATCTGGCAAACAATCACCTACACTCCTTTTATAATCTTCTTTTTTGTTGCCTTTCCTTTCTTTAAACGTCACACTACCATCCACCATCATCCTCCCGAAGCTCAATATTTCGAGTACGTTTCTCACCTCGCCTTTGATGCTTGTGGCGGGGATATAGAAGCGGCCATCGGGTGCTTTGCTGAACAAGGCGCATTCTTTTGGTGCTTCTTCCCCTTTCGTTTTGCCGTCTGTGTCGCTACTTTTTGGAGCTTTCTGCGCATGCCCATCGCACACAAAAATGGGTGTTTCGGCCGTTATGCGCAGGCGTATCTTGCCGCTAACGCCATCTTTGAAAGGGATGTCGTTGGCTATTTGGTTGGCCCAACCGGGCGTGTATACCTCATCGCTGAGCGGAACAAAGTTGTAAGGCGACTTGATTATGCTGTTGTTGCTCATTGTTTCTACTTTTTAAATCCCACAAAAACCAATTTCTCTACCCGCAAAACGTGCATGCCTAGGCACGCTTTGTCTTCTTCTGGCCGCCAAAAACGCAAGAAATGCAGGCGACGGCTGCCCATGCGGTGTGCCAGATAAGCCACATGTGTAACGCTGTCTTCACGTTCAAAGTCGGCCTTGTGCACCTCGAAGCGATGCACGCAAGGCACACCTTGGGGCGACTTGATGCTTAAAGACACGCCCCACTCCTTATTATATAGGTATCCCTCCACCACAAAAGGGTTATTGCTATGCAGCAACGCCGCGTCTATTGTGGTGGGTTGTGGGTAAACGCGCGGTTCTTTCTCGTTGCTCATCCACAAATAGCCCTCGTAGTTGAGGGTAAAGTCTATGTTGTTAATCGTTATTTGGCTCATCAGATGGGTTCTCCGTCTTTTAAAAGTTTTCCTTCAAACATGCCATATCCCTTGTTAACGCCGCCACCCAGCGGCAACATGCCCTTGCAAACATCGGTGAGAGCCGCTTCAAAGGCCTCAATGATACGTGGGTCGCTGGTTATTCTCTCGTCTTTGTCTAAGAGAATCTCCAACTTCACGCCGCTTTCTTCTTTGGCGAATAAGGCCTCCTCATCAAACAAGGCACCATCTATTCCGCCGCCTGTAAAGCGGTCTATCTTCACATGGTTGTACACTTTGGCCGTTGTTTGTGGGGCTTTGCGACAAACGATGTCGGCAAAGAGCACGTGTCCGCGCCGTTTCCCATCGTCTTCTTTTCCCTCTTGCTTGTTGTTTCCCTCACTACCGAACAGCGCAATCACGGCTTCGTTGTTCTTTCCAACAAGTTTTTCCATCTCTTTAGCCGACAAGCCATCAGCGAATCTCTTGTGCAACTTATTATAATGGTATGCCGTGCGGTGAGATAATGTGCCTTTTACCGACGACGCAGGCACAACGAGCGAAGTTTTTGCCGCCTCCCATCTGCCTTTGTCTGGTGCATCCCACGTGATAAAGCGTTCCTTAATATAGGTGTGATCCACATCTTCATCGCCAAATCCCGACCCGAAGAACAAAAAATCCCTTGGTTTGAGCTTCAGTTCATAGCGCACATAGCGAGAAGTTTTGGGTTTATCCCATTCAAAACGGCCGTTGCCAACCCACGTTTCTGCCAGGCTAGCCGACTTGTTAAGGTACCATTCCAAGTCTTCGGCCTTACTTAAATCGAGCTTTCTATACAGACAACTATCGTCCACAACCTTGATTTTTCCAAATCCGTTGCGGCTTTTTCCGCCCACTCTGAAGCCCTCGGCCCTCAATATGTTGAGGCATTTCTTAAAGCTATCCTCTTCTTCGGCCGCCACTTCGGGCTGTTCAGAACAAGCCATCAGTTCCATTTCAAAGCAGAAACGCGCGCCCTTTGGCACCACTTCCTCGTCAAACTTACCCCCGTCTTCGGTCACGCCGTAATGGTTTATCTTGGCATGTTGCCTTATTGGGGCATACTTAAACCCGTTTAAGAAAGCCCTTTTCGCTTGGTCTTCGTAACCATCCACATTCACAAGCCCATCTACAGCCTTGCCATAGCAGTCTAGAAGTTTGGCTTCGGTAATGATAAGTCGCGACCCTTCCAGCTCGTATTCGTTGCCTTTGCCCTGTTTCTTCCCGATAAACCCCATTAACGGCTTAGCCGTTTCTTCGCCAATGGCATGTCGGATAAGCCCCGCGAGCGTTGTTCCGGGGATGAAAGGCAGACCGTTAGCATCACGATTGATGGTGGCATCGGTCAAAATCGACTTTCTTCCCGAGCCAATGGCCAGCGGAGTTTCGGCTTCAAGCGTTATTCGGGCAATGAAACGGAGGTTATATGTCATTGTTTGCATAGCGTTCTTTAATTTGATTTACATTCCTTTGCCATTTCAGAAGCGAGGTTTACAAGGAACTCTTGCAGATTGCTTACAGGCAAGCTCATTGCTCCTTTAAGGCTTTCTTTCCGCCCTCTGTCTTCCCATTGTTGCCTTGCAACGCCGTGATCGAGGAACTTTAGCACGCGTTTTATCAATTCATCTCTACCTGTTGTCACCATCGCGATGCTTCTAATCGAACCCCATTGCGAGGCAAACTTTTCGCCTTTGAAGTCACTTCTATGCTTGTTAACGTATTCGTTCACCGCTTTTTGTATGCCGACAACGCCCTTTTCCTTTTCTTTCGCGCGCCTTAAAAAGGCCAAAAGGTTGGTGTCGGTTGCCTTTTCGCTGGCTTTATCGTCTGCTTTTTGTTGCTCTTTTTCAAAATCAAAGGCCGAAAGACAGCTGCATTCGGGCCTAACCTTGAAGAGAATTTCAGGGTTATACACCACGCGCCCGAAGCCTTCTTGCTGATAACAGCCCACATATGCTGCGGATTTCGGCACGCTTTTGGCTTTTACCACCAGCACACTACCTTTCTCTATGCCGCACCTTTGACTGTCGAATGCTTGCCGTTTGAAGTTCCAAGGGGCGTAACTGAACGTGCGCACTTGGCTTTTCTGCCAACAAACCTCTGCCTTTTCGCCGAAGCCCAGCTGCTGAGCTGTGGGTTGAAGGGTGGGCAAGCCGTTCTCATCAAAGAATATCAGCCGACCATCGGCATACACCAACACCTCTCCTTGCTCTGCCTCGGGGCGGCTTTTCAGCTGTTCAAAGTTGGCTTCGGCAATCTCAACCAGCCCGTATTGTGCGGTACGCGAACGTCCCATGTGTCGTTTCCCAAGCAGTGCGTCGGCTATTTCTTCGGCATACTGCGCAACGTCGTCGTCCATTTCCACGTCAAAATATAGCGTAACACCTTTGCTCATGGCCTCATAGCCAAAGAGCTGTTGGTCTTTCGAGCGGCGTTTCTCGCTGTCGTAGGCCGACTTTAAGGCGAAACCCTTGTCTACTTTCACCTTTGTTGCCTGCCTATCATCAAAGCAATAGAAGCCTTCGCGGCATTGTTTCAGTTGTTTCTTGCGAATATCATCGGGCAATTCATCGGGCAACAGGTGGTGCAGGTAATGCCCATTGCCCGCTTTCTTCAGTTTTGGCACGAAGAAAACGGCAGGAATGTGCACACCCCTAACGCCGTTTATCGACGGATGTGCATCGCCGAAGCGCACCTTGCCACTATGAAAGAGCAGTTGTGTCTTGTCGCTTTCCGCTTCTTTCTTATATATGGTGCTGGCTGCGATGCCAAGAAAGTTGTTCCCGGGAATGAAATCCAGCGAATGTCTGTTGCCCGAAGTGGCCGAAGTGTCGCTCATTATCACGTCTGTAAGCAACGTGCAGCTAAATTGTATCGTTTTCATTGTCCCTCCTTTATGCTTATTTCACATCGCCCATAGCCGCGTGTGCGCCCTGCTCCCAAGCGTTTAACCATCTTCAATGCCCTTTCCACCGCCGTGGCCTCATCGTCTTCGAGGTTCATTATCGTGCCATGCAGCGTGCAAGGCACGGTGGTTTCGGTTTTTCTTAGCGACATGTCTTTAGCAATGCCATCGTCGTTGATGCATGTTGCCGAGAGCGATTGGTACATAAATCGTTCCAACTTTTCATCCAAAATGGCGGCCTTTTCATGCTTTTCTAATGTGGCGTCCGAGAAAAAGGCGTGTCCAATCGTGTAGTGGTCTGCATTTTCAAAGCTTCCGCAGATGCTGTTAAGCAGGTCTTTGTCGGTGTTATCTGGCAAAAGCGTGTAGGCAAGGGCTTCGCGCACCAGTCCTTTCATCGTCTTACCCGGCACAAAGGGCAGCCCTTGCGCATCTTTTATCACAAGCGCATCTACATCGGCACCGGCAGCTTGCCCCGAACCGCAATGCCAATTGGCGTAAAACGTTATTTTGTAGCTTATCTCTTTCATCGCTAATGATTTGTTTTTTGATGTTTGATGGTGTGAAGTGCCAAGACATCGTAGGCGGGAATGTGGGTCCACACTTGCTCATTGCCGCTCTTGTCCTCGCTCTTTCGCTTTTCACCTTGGGTTAAAACGCCTAAAAGTTCTTTGGCGTCAGCGATGTCTTTCAGCCTTTCCTTTCGTTGTTTGGCGGCCTCATCGTTTTCGTGCAGCAGCGTTAGCCATTGTCTGATGCCTGTTTTCAGTCCGCCATTCACTGGCTTTGCCAATTGTTCTTCCCTGTTGTTCAGGTCTTTGATCATCCAATAGCCCGTTTGTTCTTTCAGATAATAAGGTCCGAAGCAGAGTGTTTTCTGCTCTTCCTCCGCCACCTTTTTACTGTTGTCATCGTTCTTCTTTCGGCTGTTGATGTCCAGTTCGCGTTTGCGAATGTCGCTGTAGCCGCGCACAAAGCTGTCTTGCACCTTATGAAACATCAGGCACGACGGCACGTTCGTAGCGTCTTTCGCTTTGGCATCGTCTTTAGCAGCCTTACAAAGGTCTTCTGCAAGGTTGTATCCATAGAAGAAAGGAAACGAAGCTTTGATGTAAGCGATGCCACCGCAAGCCGTCAAACAAGTCATGCCGGCATCCTTTAACAGTGCTTTCATGTCGGCTTTCCCTGTCTCTTGCTCAAACGTCTCGATGAATTTCTCGGCATAAGGCAAGGCAAACTCGCCGCGGATGATAACCGTTAGGTCGTCGCCACCAAGCACTACAGGGCAAAGGGGCAGCTTGTCCAAATCTATTTCGAACCTGTCGCATAAGCATTGAAAAGCTTCGTTAGCGGCTTTTGTTGTGGCTTTGTCCAGCAGTTGCGAGAAGAGGTTGAAGCGTTCGCGGTCTTTACCCAGATGTTGCACCACGTTTCCCAGACCGTTGCCGTCTATATGCACAATGGCCACCCAGTCGTTGTCGCCTTTCAGCTGGTGAAAGTCGCGCGTTTCTGTGAGTTTAAAGTCAGCAGGTTTATTCCTTTCATCTCCCCAAAGGCACTTCACCAGCAACCTATGGCCTTTTGCAGCCCGTCTTTTAGCATTAGTGGCGGCATCTATCAGCTTGTTTCCCTCAGTTTCTATGGCCGGCAAGCCTGTTCGGGTATCGCGTTGGCAGCCAAGCATGCCCATTTCCAGCGGTGGTTGTTGGCGGTTGCGTTGCGCTTTAAGCTTCTGTTCCAAAGCATTGATGGCGTTATGAAAGTCGTTGTCGTCGCTGAACGCCACAACAGCCTGACTAAAGGTGATGCCCGGTGCGGCTTCCAGCACCTTTCGGGGGAAGCGCAGCACCACGTTTGCGCAGTCTTTGCGACTGTCAAACACGTATTTCACGTTGCCCGCAGCCTGTATCACCACGTTCTTCTTGTTGAATGCCGCCTTGCCCACCACCTCTTCAAACAGCTTTGTGCAGATGTTCTCCACCAGTTCGCTGGCGCCCGAGATGTATTCTAGTTGGTTGGTTTGGAAGATGAAGCCCTGAATGCCCTGCACCGAGGCCCCATATAGATATTTTTCCATAGCCTTATCTGTGTTTTGTTATTGTTCATTGGTTGTTGCAGAGAGCGTACCGAAGCCCACACTGGCGTGCTTTCCCAGTCCCACATGTTCTGGAAGCCGCACATTGGTAACAAAAGATACGTCGGTGCAATAGAGCATCACACCCTTGAAATGCACAAAGGGCTGTTCCGTAACGTGCGTGATGCACACCTCAACGCGCTTTTCAACCCTGATGCTCACGCCCTTTAGCATCGTGAGGATGTTGCCAGTAAGAATGCGTTGCAGCATCTCTCGCCGCTCTTCGTCGTTTTCGACCTGTCTGTAAGCGGCATAGTTAGCTTCGTTCAGCGGCAGCCATCGCGTCAGTTTGTAGGCCATCACCCTGTTTGTTTCGCACGCAATGTCCACTTGTTTGGCGTTCACCTCTTCTATTTGCAGGCAATGTTGTTTGTTACCGATGCGCACGTTGAAGTTGTTAGCGGCAAACAGCACGCCAATGTTCTCCACGCCTTCGCCAATGCAAAACAAGGCCGCCTTGTTGTTCAGTCTTTTATATTGTATCAGTGGGTAGGCGTAGCGGTATCCATCGCCCTTATGGTTATGAAAGAGCACGTCCTTTTGCGGCAGCAATCTGATAATTGCTCCCCTAAAACGTTGTATGTCTGTTTCCAACAATTGTGTTTCAAATTGTATGGTTAGGGTTTTTAGGCGGTTCATTGGCAACAAGATGGTTATTGTAGATCATTTTTTCGTTGGCAAGTTTAGGTTTTCGCGGGTTGGCAGTGCTGTTGTTGGTTGCTTAGTGTAGGTCTTTGGCTAGCGTGTTTCAGGCGACTGTCCATGCAATCCCCAACAAGTCATGCGTTTACAGCTTTTACACCCCCACTCATCACCAGCAGATGTCTTGACCTTCACGTCCTTTCTCAGCACATGAAACCTATGCCAGCAGCTGACTTTGGTGGGTAGGCGTGTGCCCCTTCGGCCATTTGATAACAGTCTTTGTAAAAAAGCGCCACGCCAAGTGTTGCTTGCAACATTGCAAACTTACACATTTTTCTTATGATTAAGAAATTTTATCTCGTTTTTTTTTATGTTTTTTTGCATGTACGCCTTATATATAATTTAAGGAGCGCGCACGCGCGCACGCGTATCATAAGCCTTCGCAGGTCTTTTTAGTTTGCTCTAATCTCGTTTTCGGTGTGCATTGCCCACCATTTTCGTTGTCCCGCTCAACATGTCGGCTAGAATTCATTGTCCATTGTCCCGTTTCCATGTTTCTTAACGTCTGTTCATCGTGAGACATCCCTGCAGTAGGGCGCTCATTGTTGCTTGATTGGTGGTGCTTGCTTACAATTTGCAGACTGGGTGATGGACTGCATGCGAGGGTCTTAATCCTTGTTTTAATGGATGATGCACTCTGACAATAGTAGCACCAACCTCATTAATGCCCCAATCTAGCCAGTCTTAATCCTTGTTTTAATGGATGATGCACTCTGACTCTTTTGATTTAACGCGCATATACCCCGAATTGACAGTCTTAATCCTTGTTTTAATGGATGATGCACTCTGACAACTATTACAAGGAGCATTCGGTGAAGGGCAAAAGTCTTAATCCTTGTTTTAATGGATGATGCACTCTGACACGACAGGATTGCCGAAACGTACGCCCACTTCGGTCTTAATCCTTGTTTTAATGGATGATGCACTCTGACGCAATAAAAAGAATATGACGCGAGCAGAGGCGAGAGTCTTAATCCTTGTTTTAATGGATGATGCACTCTGACCGCAGTCAATGTTCTTGATAGGCTAACAAACCAAGGTCTTAATCCTTGTTTTAATGGATGATGCACTCTGACGGCATCATCGGGGCGACTACGCGAAAATGGCATCAGTCTTAATCCTTGTTTTAATGGATGATGCACTCTGACAATAAGAACAGCAATGGTAAAACTACAACTTTTAAGTCTTAATCCTTGTTTTAATGGATGATGCACTCTGACTTCTCGTCAATAGTGCAAAAACAAGCATCGAACAGATAGTCTTAATCCTTGTTTTAATGGATGATGCACTCTGACATTGCCAGATGGCGTTTATTCACATAGCTTTCAGTCTGTCTTAATCCTTGTTTTAATGGATGATGCACTCTGACACTCTCTCCGTCAAGTCGGTGCTAGGGCTTTCAAGCCTGTCTTAATCCTTGTTTTAATGGATGATGCACTCTGACTAACAAGTTTTGAAAGTTACAAAGCAGGCTATAAGCGTGTCTTAATCCTTGTTTTAATGGATGATGCACTCTGACTACAATCAACCTTGCAGTGTTTATAATTTACACGGAGTCTTAATCCTTGTTTTAATGGATGATGCACTCTGACCTGTAAATCTAAATGACCCGAATATCATAGATTCGTCTTAATCCTTGTTTTAATGGATGATGCACTCTGACGAGAGGGCAGAGAGAAAGAACAGTTCAAGCAGTATGCGTCTTAATCCTTGTTTTAATGGATGATGCACTCTGACGTGGTAGAGGATTTTGCCTTCGAAAATGTCTATCATACGTCTTAATCCTTGTTTTAATGGATGATGCACTCTGACTTACGTTTTCGCAGTCTTTCCACACCAACAAAGGCGTCTTAATCCTTGTTTTAATGGATGATGCACTCTGACTCTAGCAAGTTATGTGGATGGATTAAATAGTGAAGAGTCTTAATCCTTGTTTTAATGGATGATGCACTCTGACATAGAAGAAAATGAACTTTGAGCTATAATTAGTTGTCTTAATCCTTGTTTTAATGGATGATGCACTCTGACGTCTCAATATACAAGGATCAGAGAATCCTTGAAGTGTCTTAATCCTTGTTTTAATGGATGATGCACTCTGACGGGCAAGATATTGAGGGTACAGTTACTCAATTCTGTCTTAATCCTTGTTTTAATGGATGATGCACTCTGACAGTATAAAATAAAACTTTGCAGTAGGATAGATGAAGTCTTAATCCTTGTTTTAATGGATGATGCACTCTGACTATTTTTTATTTTAATTTAAGAAGGAAAAATTATGTCTTAATCCTTGTTTTAATGGATGATGCACTCTGACACTAGTGGCTATAGGTGGTTATATGGTATACAGAAAGATGTCTTAATCCTTGTTTTAATGGATGATGCACTCTGACCCTATGTACTACAAAACATAGAATCTATTGTGCGTCTTAATCCTTGTTTTAATGGATGATGCACTCTGACTTATTGGAAATCGCGAAACGGCGGTACAGCTTGCCAAAAGTCTTAATCCTTGTTTTAATGGATGATGCACTCTGACGACCACATCTGGGTCGTAGAAAAGTTATGGAGTATAGGTCTTAATCCTTGTTTTAATGGATGATGCACTCTGACTACGAGAGACCTTTTTATATGTGGTGTAGAGACTAAAAGTCTTAATCCTTGTTTTAATGGATGATGCACTCTGACAATTTGCGCAGACGAACTTAAGGTTTATGTAAACATTGTCTTAATCCTTGTTTTAATGGATGATGCACTCTGACTGGATATAAATTTTATAAATAATGGAAAGGACAGATGTCTTAATCCTTGTTTTAATGGATGATGCACTCTGACAAATCTCGGGGCTTATAAAGAAAAAATTGCACGGTTGTCTTAATCCTTGTTTTAATGGATGATGCACTCTGACAAAAGTCTGATTTGTCTGCAGAAAATAATCTGAATAATGTCTTAATCCTTGTTTTAATGGATGATGCACTCTGACGACGTATTCAGAGCCAAGGAAGGAAATCCAACTATCAAGTCTTAATCCTTGTTTTAATGGATGATGCACTCTGACGCAAAACACGGGGTTTGCGCTGTTCAAGGGCATTCTAAGACTATTTTGTGCATCCTAAGACATGAAATTAACAAATATTAAGTGCTTTTTTAGCGAGTGCAAAGTTACGAAGAATTGCAGGGAACAGCAAATGTTTTGTGTTAAAAAACAAGCATGCGATGCAACTTGTTTGCGGCGAAGAGAGAGATGTGCGTGGGTTGGCGGTTGGCTGTGTGGGGTGATTGTTACACAAAAGCACAGACATAAGCCAATTTTTCGTTGAAACACGAGGGCGAAGCGCAGAAAAAGTGAGAACATGTGTGGCATAAAATGGCGAAAAAAGGTGTTGCCACCCACGAAACAACGAACAACAGACGCACAACTAGTAAAAAAGATGTCTAGATTATTGTCAAACTGAATTGGATTGGGGTAAGTGCTACGTGCATCGAAAGCAGACAAAAGAGCCTCGCGCAGAGGGAAAGGAGGGCACGGAGGCTTCAGTGGTATAGCTGAGAACAACAAGCTCTGTTCCCTCAAAGCGTTGCTTTGGTTCTATGTTCCTACAATACCACTGAAGCCTCCGCGTCCTCCTTTACCTTCGCATGATGAATGATTATCGACATGTTAGTCAGCATGTTGTACTGTTATAACAGAGGTTTTCAAAAAGCAATATTGTTTGACGACATGCCTGTTCGGAGCAACAAGACACAGCGGTTAGTTAGCGTAACAACAGCTTCTTACCCGAAATGAATATCGGTAAGGCACGGTTAATCACTGCCGTTGTGCAACCGATGCCCGTCTTTCATCCGCACACACCATACAGAAGACCATGCAAGAAGCGCATGCTTCTGACTTAAGCCTCGTTCTCCATCATCGTATACTGCTTGCAGGGCCGACGCATTACTTATTCTCCCGGTTCCCATGTATCCTCTAACAGTTATACCATGAAAGATTGCACCCACTATCGCAAAGCGGTTGGTCTGTTTGTAGGGCAGGGTTG
>CAJPTO010000039.1 GCA_905373605.1 uncultured Prevotella sp. | reverse complement strand
ATAGTATACGGCCGTTAGGTGATTAAGTTATATCTTTGCATCATCAATAAAACCTATACTTAAACGTTTATTAATAACACAGATGAAAAGAATAAAGCATTGGTTGGTGGCCCTTGCGCTGTTGCCCACCTTAAGTTTTGCCCAGAAGTGGGGCGAGTTATCGCAAACGCCACAGATGGGATGGAGCTCTTGGAACAAGTTTCAAGGCGACATTAACGAAGACATTATCAAAGGCATTGCCGATGCGATGGTGTCGAGTGGGCTCAGAGATGCGGGTTATGTGTACATCAACATAGACGATTGCTGGCACGGCCAACGCGATGAGAACGGCTTTATACAGGCCGATGCTAAGCATTTCCCGAGCGGCATTAAGGCATTGGCCGACTATATTCACGCTCGTGGGCTGAAGCTTGGCATTTATAGCGATGCCGGAACAGAGACTTGTGCAGGCCGGCCAGGCTCACTTGGACACGAATATCAAGACGCTTTGCAATACGCTCGCTGGGAAGTGGACTACCTGAAATACGACTGGTGCAACACCACCAACATCAATGCTCGCGGTGCTTATCAGCTCATCAGCGATGCACTTCGTGCTTCTGGCCGTCCCATCTTCCTATCGATGTGCGAGTGGGGCGACAATCAGCCTTGGCGTTGGGCACGGGATATTGGCAATTCGTGGCGCATCGGGCCCGACATTTGGTGCTCGTTCGACTCCACACGTGTGTTTCCCACCTACGTACAATATAGTGTTCTCGACTGTATTAACAAGAACGACAGCCTGCGTCGCTATGCCGGACCTGGCCATTGGAACGATCCAGACATGCTGGAAGTGGGCAATGGGCTGACCGTTAACCAAGATCGCGCGCATTTCTCTATGTGGTGCATGATGGCTTCGCCGCTTATCTTGGGCAACGATGTGCGCAACATGAGTGCCGAAACGCGCGCCATACTCACCAATCGCGACCTTATCGCCGTAAACCAAGACCGACTGGGCGTGCAAGGCTTGCGCTTCCTGTCGCGCGACGGGCTGGATTATTGGTTCAAACCATTGGAAAATGGCGACTGGGCGATGACTATTTTCAACCCCACGCGTAAGCCTATTGCTTGTAACCTTAACTGGCAAGACTTTAATTTTACGGACGGTGAGGTGAGCAAACGCAGTACCGACTTCGACAAGCGTATATATAGGGTGAAGAATTTGTGGACGGGACGCATGGAAGGAAAGACTTCTACCAAGGCGAAAGTGGAGCGCAAGCTCACTGTTCCGGCACAAGATGTGGTTGTTTACAGGCTGGTGAAGGAGTAAGGAGGAAAGTAGTAAGGAGAAAGTAGTAAGGTAGTAAGTAGGAAGTAGTAAGTTCTAGGAGTTAAGGATTTATGGCGTAAAGGAGTTAAGCTAAATGCTTAGGTGGCGTAAGCCATCTTTTCATCTTTTCACCTTCTCACTCTTTCACTTATATGAGTTAAGGAATTAAGCCAAATACTTAGGTGGCGTTAGCCATTTTTTCACCTTTTCCCCCTTTCACCTTTTCACCTTTAAACGGCGTTAGCCATCTTTTCCCCCTTTCACTTTTTCACTCTTTCACTTTTCCAAGTCAACTTATAGCATAACGATGAAACGAATAACACTCATATTTAGCCTAATGTTGCTTGCGAGTCTTGCCGTTGTGGCACAAATTCGCGGCAACGAAATCGTGGTGCAAGTGCAACCTAACCACGCCGATTGGAACTATCGGCTGGGCGAAGAAGCCATTTTCAAGGTGGCCGTGCTGAAAGATGGTTGTCCGTTGCCGCAAGTTAAGGTGGACATTGAGGCCGGACCGGAGATGTATCCTGATGTTAAACGCACCGGCGTGGTGCTGAAAGACGGCACCACAACGTGGAAAGCCACGATGAAAAAGGCCGGCTTCTACCGCTTAAAGGTGCGGGCACACGTGGGCGAAAGGGCTTACGAAGGCCTGTGCGCCGTGGGTTTCGCACCCGAAACACTACAACCCATCGACAATTGTCCTGCCGATTTCGACCAGTTTTGGGCCAATGCCTATAAGGAAGCAAGCCAATATCCGCTGGATGCACACCGCCGTTTGCTGCCCGAACGCTGCACCGAACGCGTTCAGGTTTATGAAGTGAGCTTCAACGGACTGCGTCCTGGCAGTCGCATCTATGGCATTCTGTGCATGCCAACGGCGCAAGGCACAAAGTTTCCTGCCCTACTTCGTGTGCCAGGAGCAGGCGTAAGGCCTTATCAAGGCGACATGTACATGGCCGAGCGCGGCGCGATAACCCTCGAAATAGGTGTGCATGGCATACCTGTGACGATGTCCCAACCCGTGTACGACGACCTGTTGAACGGCGCATTGAACGGATATTGGGAAGCAAACCTCGACAATCGCGACCAAATGGCCTACAAACGCATCTTCATCGGCGCGCTGCGGGCGGTGGATTATCTGGCACAGCTGCCCGAATGGAACGGCGAACAGCTCGGTGTAACTGGCTCTAGCCAAGGCGGAATGCTTTCGTTGGTGTGCGGAGCATTGCATCCCGCGGTGTCGTTTGTTGGTGTTGTGCATGCTGCCATGTGCGACCACACCGCCTCTCTGCACGGCCGAGCCTGCGGATGGCCGCATTATTTCTACGGGCAAAAGCAGCCCGATGCCAAGAAAGTGGCCGTAAGCGGCTATTA
This sequence comes from uncultured Prevotella sp., assembly GCA_905373605.1. Taxonomy (GTDB): domain Bacteria; phylum Bacteroidota; class Bacteroidia; order Bacteroidales; family Bacteroidaceae; genus Prevotella. The sequence continues at coordinate 15,382 of CAJPTO010000039.1, read as the reverse complement.
TGATGGTGTGAATTTCGCCCGCCGACTGAACATTCCCGCTTGGTTCTCGTTTGGATATAACGATGAAGTGGTGCCGCCCAGCAGCGCGTATGCCACTTATAATGTGGTCAAGGGGCAAAAAAGTCTGAGCGTTTACCCAGCAACAGGCCACTTTTGGTTTCAAGAACAATGGGAAGAATGGCAAAAGTGGCTGGAGAAACAGCTAAAAAAGCCTCACCCCCAACCCCTCTCCAAGGGGAGAGGGGAGTAATATCCCTTGTGAGTTTTGTGAGAAGTGCAGGGTGAAAAAGTCAAATTCGAGCCGAAGCATACGTTAATCGTCACGATATGTCCTTATGTTCTTCTGTCAAAAAGCCTGTTCTTCTGTCAAAAACCGAACGTTTTCGTTAAACCAAAACAACTTGTCAACTCGTAAACTCGTTAACTGGTTAACTAATAAACAAACGTTTTCGTTAAGCCAAAAGGCTTGTCAACTTGTCAACTCGTTAACTTGTCAACTAGCAAACCGAACAATGTATTTCTGTCTAACAATAAACATAACGCAATGAACAAAATTCGATACTGCATCATGGCACTATTCATGGCTTGTGCCGCGGCCGTTAACGCCCAATCTTTCATTACGGTAGAGAACGGAAGGCTCTATCGCGACGGCAAACCCTACACCTTCGTAGGGGCAAACTATTGGTATGGCGCCATCCTTGGCTCGAAAGGCAAGGGCGGAAACCGCGAAAGACTGAACCGCGAACTGGACGAATTGAAACGTTTGGGCATCGACAACCTGCGCATCCTCGTGGGAAGCGATGGCGAAGAAGGTCCGAAATGGAAGGTTACGCCCGTGCTACAACCACGCCCTGGTGTGTATAACGATGGCATTCTCGATGGGCTTGATTACCTGATGCAGCAGCTCCAACGCCGCGGAATGGTGGCCGTGCTATATCTGAACAACTCTTGGGAGTGGAGTGGGGGATATGGTTTCTACCTCGAGAATGCAGGGGCAGGCAAGGCATTGCAGCCAAACGAGGTGGGTTATTCGGCCTATATCAAGTACGCTTCGCAGTTTGCCACCAACGAAAAGGCACAACAGCTGTTCTTCAATCACCTCCGTTTCATCCTCAATCGCACCAACCGCTATACCGGAAAGCGTTATGTAGACGACCCCGCCGTCATGTCTTGGCAGATTGGTAACGAGCCCCGTGCCTTCGATAAGGCCGTTTTGCCGCAGTTTGAGGCGTGGCTTGCCAAGGCCGCTGCCATGATGAAAGACATCGACAAACGGCATTTGGTGTCGGTAGGTTCTGAAGGAGCGTTCGGTTGCGAGGCCGATTACGACTCGTGGCAGCGCATCTGTGCCGACCCAAACGTTGACTATTGCAACATACATATTTGGCCCTACAACTGGAGTTGGGCCAAGAAAGACTCGCTATCGCAAAACCTCCAACGCGCCAAAGACAACACCAAGGAGTACATCGACCGCCATTTGGCCATCTGTGCGAAGCTAAACAAGCCCCTCGTGATGGAAGAATTTGGCTACCCCCGCGATGGTTTCGCCTTCTCAAAGCAATCGCCCACCACCGCCCGCGATGCCTATTATGGCTATGTTTTCTCGCTTCTGGCCGGCGATGTGGCCAAAAACGGACACTTTGCAGGCTGCAACTTCTGGGGATGGGGCGGACAAGCACAGCCCAAACACGAGCAATGGGAGCCGGGCGACGACTATACTGGCGACCCTGCGCAAGAAGCACAGGGGCTAAACTCGGTGTTCTCGTCAGACAAGAGCACCATCAAGGTGATTAAACAGGCCATTGCCAAACTGCTAAAATAATGACGATAATGAAACGAATACTAACTATTGCCCTTGCGGCAACAACACTTCACGCTATGGCGGCAAAGAAAGAACAGCCCCTTTACAAAAATCCCAAGGCCACAGTTGAGCAACGTGTGGACGACTTGTTGCGCCGAATGACCCTAGAAGAGAAGGTTGGCCAGATGAACCAGCTGGTGGGCATCGAACACTTTAAGGAAAACTCGGCCGCGATGTCGGCCGAAGAGCTGAAAACCAACACTGCTAGTGCCTTTTATCCTGGCGTTACCGTGCAGGATATGGAAGAATGGACGCGCCGCGGACTGGTTTCGTCGTTCCTTCACGTGCTAACGCTCGAAGAGGCCAACCACCTGCAGCGGCTAAACATGCAAAGTCGTTTGCAAATTCCCTTGCTCATCGGTATCGATGCCATTCATGGCAATGCCAAATGCAAGGGAAACACGGTGTATCCCACGAACATCGGACTGGCTTCTTCGTTCGATGTGGACATGGCTTACAAGATAGCGCGGCAAACAGCCGAAGAAATGCGCGCCATGAACATGCATTGGAACTTCAACCCCAACGTTGAGGTGGCTCGCGATGGCCGTTGGGGACGCTGTGGCGAAACATTCGGCGAAGATCCCTACCTCGTTACGCTGCTAGGCGTGGCCACAAACAAAGGGTATCAGCGCAACTTGGACAACGCCGAAGACGTGTTGGGCTGCGTAAAGCACTTCGTTGGTGGCTCATACGCCATCAATGGCACCAACGGTGCGCCCTGCGACGTGTCCGAACGCACCCTGCGCGAGGTGTTTTTCCCACCTTTCAAGGCCGCCATTCAGCAGGGTGGCGACTGGAATGTGATGATGTCGCACAACGAACTGAACGGCATTCCCTGCCACACCAACAGCTGGTTGATGAACGATGTGTTGAGAAAAGAATGGGGCTTCCGCGGATTTGTGGTGAGCGACTGGATGGATATTGAGCATTGTGTGGACCAACATCGCACAGCCGCAAACAACAAAGAGGCCTTTTACCAAAGCATCATGGCCGGTATGGACATGCACATGCACGGCCCAGAGTGGCAAACGGCCGTGGTGGAGCTGGTGCGCGAGGGGCGTATTCCCGAAAGTCGCATCGATGAAAGCGTGCGACGCATACTCACCGTGAAGTTCAGGCTGGGTCTTTTCGAGCGTCCTTATGGCGATGTGAAAACGCGCGACCGCGTTATCAACGACCCCGGGCACAAGCAAACGGCCTTGGAAGCATCGCGAAACAGCATCGTGCTGCTCAAGAATGCCAACAACTTGCTGCCGCTTGATGCAAAAAAGTACAAGAAAGTGCTGGTTACGGGCATCAATGCCAACGACCAAAACATCATGGGCGACTGGAGTGAGCCCCAACCCGAAGAGCAAGTGTGGACCGTTTTGCGCGGACTGAAGAGCGTTTCGCCCACCACCGACTTCCGTTTCGTGGACCAGGGCTGGGATCCACGCAGCATGTCGCAAGCCCAAGTGGATGCTGCTGTCGAGGCTTCTAAAGATTGCGACCTCAACATTGTGTGTTGTGGCGAGTACATGATGCGATTCCGATGGAACGAACGCACATGCGGAGAAGACACCGATCGCGACAATCTGGACCTTGTTGGGCTGCAAGAGCAGCTGATACGCCGACTGAACGAAACAGGAAAACCCACCATCGTCATCATCATCAGCGGTCGTCCGCTCAGTGTTCGTTACGCTGCCGAACATGTTCCTGCGCTCATCAATGCATGGGAACCCGGTCAATATGGCGGTCAAGCCATTGCCGAGATACTCTATGGCAAGGTAAACCCCTCGGCTAAACTGGCCATGACGATGCCAAGACACGTGGGACAAATCTCCACTTGGTACAACCACAAGCGTTCGGCCTTTTTCCATCCCGCCGTTTGCGCCGACAACACACCGCTATATCCTTTCGGCCACGGTCTTAGTTACACCTCTTTCCGCTACTCCGACCTGCAACTCGACAAGAACAGCATCGCCAACGATGGCAAAACACCCATTACGGCTCGCGTAACCATCGAGAACACCGGCACCCGCGACGGCGTGGAGATTTGCCAACTGTATATCAACGATGTTGTGTCGTCAGTGGCTCGACCCGTTAAAGAGCTGAAAGACTTCCGCCGCGTGGCCCTCAAGGCTGGCGAAAAGCAAACCATTGAGTTCACCATCACCCCCGACAAACTGGCCTTTTACGACATCAACATGAAACCCATTGTTGAAAAAGGCGCGTTTGAAGTGCTTGTGGGCGGAAGCAGCCGCAACGAAGACCTGCAAAAAGCCACCTTCAACGTAGAATGATATGAAAAGAATAATCCTAGCTATGGCAATAGCATTGCTCGCAATGAGCGCAAACGCAAAACAGAAAATGCAGAAAACGCCTGCGCAACGCCTCATCGAACGCTTGCAAGCCCTGCAAAAACGCGGCGTGATGTTTGGACATCAAGACGCCCTTTTCTATGGAACAACGTGGAAATGGGAGTTTGGAAGAAGTGATGTTAACGATGTTTGCGGTGATTATCCTGCCGTGTTGGGCTGCGAACTGGGCGGACTGGAACTGGGTAACGACAAAAACCTGGACGGCGTTCCCTTTGAACAAATGCGCCAACAGATTATCGCCCACCATCAAAAAGGCGGAATTGTCACCATCAGTTGGCATCCTTACAACCCCGTAACAGGCAAAGATGCATGGAACACCGAGGGAGATGCTGTCACTGCCGTGTTGCCTGGCGGCAGCGAAACGGCCAAAATGCAGCTCTGGCACAAGCGCATGGCCAGCTTCTTGGCATCGCTTAAGGATGCGCAAGGCCGCGCTGTGCCTGTTATTTTCCGCCCTTGGCACGAGATGAGCGGCGACTGGTTTTGGTGGGGAAGCAAGCAATGCACGCCCGAACAATACAAAGTCTTGTTCCAACTCACGTTCAATGCCATGCGCGATGCCGGCCTGCGGCATCTTGTTTGGAGCTATTCGCCCAATGCAAAGGCTGGCGACACGCCCGAACACTTCTTCCGCTTCTACCCTGGAGATGCTTATGTGGATGTGCTTGGCGTGGACTTGTACCAATACAACGGCAGTGCCGACTTCATTTCGCAATGCCAAAACGAAATGAAAATCATGAGCGAGTATGCAGCGAGCCACAAAAAGCTCTACGCCCTTACCGAAGCGGGCTACCGAAACACGCCCGATGCACAATGGTACACCAGCACTTTGCTGCCCGCCATCAAGGGATTTGCACCTTGCTACGTGCTACTTTGGCGCAACGCGTGGGACAAGGCCGAGGAAAACTTCGGCCCGGCACCCGAGAAAAGCTGTGCCGCCGACTTCAAGAAGATACACCGAGAGGGCGCATTCCTCTTCCGCAGTCAGCTCGAACAAGGAAAAAACAAGCCGCGCACGGCTGTTAAAGGCAAGAAGAAAAGGAAATAGTACCCCATTTGCTAACAAATGCACCAGTACCAAGCGGCTGGTACTGCAGCTACCAGCCACTGGTAGGGTGGCTACCAAATGCTGGTAGGGCGACTACCAGACGCTGGTACGATAGCTACCAGTCGCTGGTAGCCACCAAAAGTGCAAATTGTTTGGGAACAATTAACCCACAAAGAGGGTTCAACTCCCCAACTTCCCACGTCATAAACTTATTAAACCCAATAACTTCCCAACTTATAAACTCAGAAACTCATAAACTCACACCTCATAAACTCAAGAACTCCCCACCTCATAAACTCCAAAACTCATAAACTCACCACCTCATCAACTCATGATTATGACAACTTTCAATTCAAAACTCAACGCCCTTCGTCTTCGCCACGAGGCATTATTGACCGCTCCCAACCAAATGTTGGAGCAAGGCAGCGGCATTTACGAACGCTATGCAAACCCCATATTGACAGCCGAACACACCCCTTTGGAGTGGCGTTATGACATGGACGAGCGCACAAACCCCTACTTGATGCAGCGCATCATGATGAATGCCACCCTCAACGCCGGCGCAATGAAGTGGGGCGACAACTATTTGCTGGTGGTTCGCGTTGAAGGAGCCGACCGCAAAAGCTTCTTCGCCGTGGCCGAAAGCCCCAATGGCGTAGACAATTTCCGCTTCTGGGACGAACCTATCACCATGCCCGACACCGAAGACCCTGCAACAAACATCTACGACATGCGCCTGACACGCCATGAAGACGGATATATATATGGTGTGTTTTGCGGCGAAAGGCACGACGACAGCAAGCCCGGCGACCTCTCGGCAGCCACTGCCACCGCCGGCATTGCCCGCACACGCGACTTGAAAACATGGGAACGCCTGCCCGATCTCAAAACACGGAGCCAGCAACGCAACGTGGTTCTTCACCCCGAGTTCGTCAATGGCAAGTATGCTTTCTACACACGGCCGCAAGATGGCTTCATCGACACAGGCTCGGGAGGAGGCATTGGCTGGGCGCTTGTTGACGACATTACCCACGCCGAGGTGCACGAAGAAACCATTATCAACCCCCGTCACTACCACACCATCATGGAATTGAAGAACGGCGAAGGCCCACATCCCATCAAGACACCGCAAGGTTGGCTGCACCTGGCACACGGTGTGCGTGCCTGTGCCAGCGGATTGCGCTACGTTCTCTACATGTACATGACGGCATTAGACGACCCAACGCGCCTCGTTGCGCAGCCTGGCGGCTACCTGCTGGTGCCAGAAGGCGGCGAATATGTGGGCGATGTGATGAACGTGGTGTTCTCCAATGGATGGATTGCCGATGAAGACGGCCGCGTGTTCATCTATTACGCCTCGTCGGATACGCGCATGCACGTGGCCACTTCCACCATCGACAGGCTCGTAGACTATTGCCTGCACACACCCCAAGACGGACTTACCACCGCCGCCAGCGTTGAAACCATCAAGAAACTCATTGCCAAAAACCGCGCATTATGAAGATTGGGCTTAGCGAAAAGATAGGCTACGGACTGGGCGACATGTCGTCTTCGATGTTCTGGAAGCTCTTTGGTGCCTATCTCATGATATTCTATACCGACGTTTTCGGCATCTCGGCTGCCATTGTGGGTACGATGTTTGCCATCACCCGTGTGTGGGACTCGTTCTTCGACCCCATTGTAGGTGCCGTAGCCGACCGCACCACGTCGCGTTGGGGCCGCTTCCGTCCCTACCTTTTCTATCTGGCCGTACCCTTTGGAGCCATTGGTGTGATAACGTTTCTCACGCCCCCGTTCGGCGAAACGGGCAAAATCGTCTATGCCTTCATCACCTATGGACTGATGATGATGGTTTATTCGGCCATCAATGTGCCTTACGCCTCGTTGTTGGGCGTGATGAGTCCCGACCCTAGCGACCGCAACACGCTGGCCACTTACCGCATGACGTTTGCCTATCTCGGCTCTTTCGTGGCCCTATTGCTCTTTATGCCCCTTGTAAACGCTTTCGGCGGAGGCGATGTAAACGGCCCTATGCGGGCATGGTTAACCGCTCCGCAGTTTGGTTGGTTAATGGCAGTGGTGGTTATTGCCGTGGTATGCGTGGTGCTTTTCCTCGGTTGTTTCGCCCTGACGCGCGAGCGAGTGAAACCCGTAAAGCAAGAAAAGACATCGCTCAAAACCGACCTCCGCGACCTGCTTCACAACCGGCCGTGGTGGATTTTGCTCGGTGCAGGCGTGGCATCGCTTGTGTTCAACTCCATTCGCGATGGCGCAACGGTCTACTATTTCAAGTATTACGTAGACGAGACGGCCGTGGGCAGCATCTCTTTCCTGGGTCTGCCCTTTGTGCTTAGCGGCCTTTACCTGGCCGTTGGGCAAGCGGCAAACATCGTGGGGGTTATCCTTGCCGCACCAATAAGCAACCGAATAGGCAAGCGACGCACCTTCATGGCCGCTATGGCCATAGCAACAGTGCTCAGCATTGGCTTCTTTTGGCTCGACAAAGGGCAGCTGGCACTCATCTTTATCTTGCAAGCACTCATCAGCATTTGTGCTGGAAGCATCTTCCCTTTGCTGTGGAGCATGTACGCCGACTGCGCCGACTACAGCGAATTGCAAACAGGCAACCGCGCCACGGGGCTTATCTTCTCGTCTAGTTCAATGAGTCAGAAGTTTGGTTGGGCTTTCGGAACGGCCATAACCGGCTGGATGCTCGCCCAGTTTGGCTTCCAAGCCAACGCCGTGCAGTCGGCCGAAACCATCCAAGGCATTAAGATGTTCCTCTCTATCTTGCCCGCAGCCGGAGCTTTACTCTCGCTGGCGTTCATCTATTTCTATCCGCTGAGCGAACAAAAGATGAAAAAAATAACGGCCGAACTAGAAGAAAAACGCGCCGCGAACGTTATATCTAAACCATAAACCCATAACGTCAACACCATATATTATGGAGCAACTAGCAAAAGACATGCGCCACGAACTGGAGCAAAACATCCTGCCTTTCTGGCTCAACAAGATGATAGACCACGAGCAAGGCGGCTTTCTGGGGCGCATAGACGGCCACGGTAACGCCGTGCCTGATGCCGAAAAGGGAGCTGTTCTCAATGCACGCATATTGTGGGCTTTCGCTGCTGCCTACCGCGTGTTGGGCAAAAAAGAATATTTGGAGGGCGCAACGCGCGCCAAAGACTATTTCGTGGCCCACTTCATCGATGCGCAAGCGGGCGGCGTGTTTTGGAGTTTGGATGCCAAAGGGCATCCGCTGGACACCAAGAAGCAAACCTATGCCATTGGGTTTGCTATCTATGGGTTGAGCGAATATGCGCGAGCCACTGGCGACGATGCGGCATTACAGCTGGCAAAAAGCCTTTATGCCGACATCGAACGGCATGCCTTCGATGCCGAAAACAATGGATATGTTGAGGCCTTGACGCGCGATTGGCAACCCATTGCCGACATGCGCCTGAGCGATAAGGACGAAAACGGGTCGCGAACGATGAACACCCACCTGCACATCATCGAGCCTTACACCAACCTTTACCGCGTGTGGCCCACCGAAGAACTGGCCGAACGCATCGAAAACCTCATCGACATCTTCCTCTCGCGCCTGCTCAATCCGCACACCAATCACCTCGATCTCTTCTTCAACGACCGCTGGGAGGGGTGTCGCAACATCGAAAGCTTCGGACACGACATAGAAGCGGTGTGGCTATTGCACGAGTCGGCCTTGGTGCTTGGCAGGCCCGAGGTGTTAGCAAGGGTGGAAAAAGCCATCAAGCTTATCGCTCGTGCGGCCGACGAGGGCTTGCAAGCGGATGGCTCAATGGTGTACGAACGATGGACAGACACTGGCCATGTGGACACCCAACGCCAATGGTGGGTGATGTGCGAGTGTGTTATCGGGCACATAGACCTTTACCAACACTTCGGCGATGCTGCTGCGCTCGACATTGCACGCCGCTGTTGGCAATACACGCGCCAACATATCGTGGACCACGAACACGGAGAATGGTTCTGGGGATGCGACGAAAACGGACACCCAAACCTCGTTGACGACAAGGCCGGCTTTTGGAAATGTCCCTATCACAACACCAGGATGTGCTTGGAAGTGATGGAAAGAGGGCTTGCAAAGGGGCCTCACCCCCAACCCCTCTCCAAGGGGAGAGGGGCGTGATTAGCCTTGTTGCGACAGCACAGAAACAGCATAAGGCCTTCGAATAGTATTAATATAATCAAAGCAGCTAAGCCATCCATTCCCCTCTTTATTGGGGAGGGGAGTTGGAAAGGAGGTTAACTGATAACAAACAAAACAGCCAAGCTACCTACTCCCCTCTCCCTTTGGAGAGGGGCAAGGGGGTGAGGCCGACAACATTAAGAAAAGCCATTCATTCCACGCCCCTCTCCCCGTGGAGAGGGATAAGGGGGTGGGCTTTATTCAATATGGACACTTACGTATTACACGAAATAACCCCATTGGTGGAGACAGATGCCCTCTATATTGCCGACAGGCATAAGAAGGAGTTCTCCTATCCCGTGCACAACCACGATGTGTTCGAACTCAATTTCGTGGAAAACGCCGTGGGAGTGAAACGGATTGTGGGCGACAGCAGCGAGGTGATTGGCGATTTCGACCTTGTGCTCATCACCAGCCCTACGCTTGAGCATGCTTGGGAGCAACACGAATGCAAGAGCGAAGACGTTAGAGAGATTACCATTCAGTTTAATTTCGGCGCGGGCATGACCGAAACCGACCAGTTTTTCGGAAAAACGCCTTTCGAAAGCATCCGCCGTATGATGAAAGAGGCGCAGAAAGGACTGGCTTTCCCCATGAGCACCATCATGAAAGTGTATGGCAAGTTGGACGAATTGAGCCAAATCACCGACCGCTTCACCGCCTTGATGCGCTTTTTGGACATCCTGCACACGCTGTCGCTAAGCAATGGCGCGCGAACGCTTGCCACTAGCAGTTATGCCAAAGTGAACATTGAGGACGACAGCCGACGTGTGCTGCGCGTTAAGAAGTATATCTCGGACAATTACATGTACGAGCTGCGCCTTAAGACGCTTGCCGACCTGGCCAACATGAGCGAAAGTGCCTTCTGTCGCTTCTTTAAGCTGCACACTGGCCGCCGACTAAGCGACTACATCATCGACATACGCATGGGATATGCCGCGCGCATGCTGATAGACACCACCGAAACCATCGCCGAAATTAGCTTTAAGTGCGGTTATAACAACATGAGCAACTTCAATCGCATCTTTAAACGCAAGAAAGGTTGCTCGCCAACAGAGTTCAGAAACAATTATCATAAGATTAAGGTGATTGTGTGAACTGTCTTTATTGGGCTGGTCAGACCGGTCAGACTGGTCTGGCAAGTCTGACCAGTCCGACAATTCCGACTGGCCTGACCAGTCGGACTAGTCCGACAATTCCGACAATTCCCAACTAAAATCCCCCAACAACATGACAACATCCCTAAAAGCAACCCTTACGCAACTTGCAACCGTCACCGAAAAGGCAGAAATAACATCACTGTTGCAACAAACCACCGATATGCTGTTACAGAACTACATGTTGCGTGTGTGCGGCGTGGAGCTTTATCCCATCGAACTGGAAAGTTATTTCTATCGTGCGGGTGTGTTCGAAGACCCTTACGTGCACACCAATGCGCTGCAAACCAATCACTATGGGCAACTCTATGTGCACCGCCGCGGCAAAGAAGCCGACGCTCCTTATAAGATGGACAATCGCGTTTGCATGGGCATATCCCTCGCCCTTAGCCCCAATCATTATTATTCGACCCTTATCCGAAGTGCTGTTTTTGCCGATGGTGACATGATTTTCGGCCCAAACAATGTGCTGATGCACCTCATGCGCCGCGTTAACGAAACGGCAAAGCTGCTCGACCCCACCTTTTTCGACACCCATCATGCAGGCACTTTCATGCTTGCGCCGCTTTTCCACCATGTTGAAGGGCAGCAAGTGTTGCTTGAAATCGAAGAAAAAAACGACCTGCGCTTCAAGAAATACCTGATGCATGGCAGCCGAATAGGGCTGGGCGATGCCGACATCTTCTTCCAGCAACTGCCCCTTCGCGCCGCCATCGGCAAGCTTTCGACCCCTTATGCTTTCAAGGAGAAAACACAACTGATGGAAAACTACGTGGCCGAAAACCAACTTGTGGGCGAAGATGCTAAACGCGCGATGCGTGAAATGCACCAATAAAGTGCGAAATGCGTAGCACCACTTCACAATAAACGGCTTGTTTTTGCGTTATTGTTACAAAAGCTAACGCCACCTTCGGACGCAAGAACGAGGGCGGCAAGGTGGTTCGTGCGCCCATTCGTGCAGAGAAAGAATGGCGCACAGCCTTTAAAACGAACAAAACAATTGCGTGATGGGAAGAATGAAAAACGTGGGACTGATTGCCTTTTTATGCTCGCTAACACTTGTTGTGTGCTCGCGATGCGGCTTGATTGGCGGTGAACGCCTAACAACCGAGGCACTTCAGGAGAGGCTTGAGGCGCGTTATGGTAAAGGCATGTTTACCATCAGAGAGATAGACTCGAAACATTGGGAGGTGTCTTTGCTGAAATATCCCGACATCACTTACACGGTGACGCAAAAAGTGGGGCTAAATGCCTTTTTCCCCACACCCGAATACAAGGTGACAGACAACCGCATGGAAAAGGTAGGTGCTGTGGTTGCACCCAAATATTTTTCTGCTGATGAGCTGAAAGGCATAACCTATAAATGCCCGATAGTGGAAATAAGGTGGGACATCAAGGTGGGGCAAGACCTATCAGACCTTTCTCGCCGGGTGAATGCCTTTTGCAAGGATATGCAAGAAAACTATTCTCGACTCGTGAATGGTGCTGTGGTGAATGTGTTTTTTTGCGAAACGCCCCTTGCGCTCCCCAGTTTGGACAGAAAAGAGCCTGCAAAATGGGGCAATGTTGACGAACAGACGATTACAGATTACATGAATGGCAAGTATGGAGCTGGTAATTACACTGATAACAAAGGCAATTCGGACGACGATGACGGTGAAGTGAAAGTTAGGTTGAAGCAATATCCCGACATTCCGTTTTCTTTGTCTGTACAAGAAAAGTTCTTGGGCTTCGGCAAAACCCTTTCCGACAATAGGTATCCTGATGTTTGTGCGCACTTAGCATTCACCTTTCCGACGTCAGACTATGGTGATACGCATTTTGGGGAATTGACAGCAGCCGACCATGTTTGCGGAATTGACCTCAATGGCTTTTTCTTAAGCAGGTATCTTGTGTTTAAGGACGCAAAAGACGTGATACCTAAAATGCTGCTTCTTCGCAACAATCTAAGAAAGGCGATAGAACAACAGCCCATGTTAACCTTTCTTGATTATCCCAACAAGCAAGAAAAGGTGAATCCACCCATATTGATGAAGCTGTCTATCAGGCTATAGCGAAGAAGAATCGATTTTGTCAGTTATACGGTAAACTTGCCTTTGCATCCCTGCGGATGGCTTTTGTTTCTCTTTTTTCTTTATCTTTTTGTTAAAAAATTAGCATTTTCCCAACAAAATTCCTATCTTTGCTCACGAAACCAATAAGTGAGCTTATGGCAAAGCTATTCGCCTTTTTGCTGCTTTGCTGCTGCCATGCAACATGTGTGCATGCACAACAACGCCTGTCGTTACCCGATGCAGATGCCATTGGGCTTAATGCCATGAATGACAACATCGAAATATACACCCAAACAGGGCCAGACCGATACACCGAGAAGACCTTAAGGATAAGGCCTTGGCGCAAAACTGGAAAAGGAAAAAGGAAAAGGCCACCCTGGTGCTGAAGTTTCTCAAACAAGATGTGGCTACCCTGCAGCAGCTTATCTATGATGATGGCAACTATAGGTACAGCATACACACCATACCAGACCTCATAAGCGATGATGTTGTGGCGTGGCGATTCGTCGATTCGGAGTATTTCATACCACTGGTACTGGAACTAAAGGGGGGCAAAAAGGTGTTTTTGCTCTATAACGACAAGGTGGCTTATGTGGTGACACCCACACCTGGCGGTAGCTTTGTTTACAAATGCGACGCCGGTAACAAGCCCACGCAGCTGACATACGCAGCAGACAAATATGCCACGGTGAAAGCTTACGACTATATTCCGCTGGACCTTGACAGATTTTATGGCGTGTTTAAAACCCCAAATGGCAAATACAGACTGCTAACTATGGCTGGCGATGATGCACTGAAAGCAGAATACGACTCCATTAGCTTCTTATACCGCTTCATCTTCGCCAAACAGGGCGACCGCATCGACATTTTCAGTCCGCAACTCTACAAAATGAACATTGGAAAGCCAAAGGTGGTGAGACAAATTGAAAACCCCGCACTGGGATGCATCGAAGTGTTGACCGACAAAGGGGCGTGTTACTACGACGAAACAGGCAAAGCGGTGCGAGAACCGTTGGAAAAAGGGCGTGGCGTTTGCGGCACGGTGACACAATATATATACGACATCGTAAAAGATAAAGCCAGTTATCAGGTGAAACGCTATGAAGATGATCAAATGGATCCGAAAGAAGAAACAAGGTATTGCCTCTCAGACCTGCTGCCAACAGACGCTGTGACCTTCCTTGATGGCAAAAAACATTTCTATTGGGACGACAACGGCGACATTCTTGGCTATCTTTATGTGCGTCCAACATTGGTAAGAGTGGGCAGATGGAAGAAATTTGGCATCATGGAATACAAATACGAGCAGCAAGAAGGGGTGAAACCTAGGCTGGACATTAAGAAAAAAGGGGACTACGTCACTAAGACGGCGGTTTACCCACCTGTGAAAATAACAGGCAAAACCTTGCTGCCGATAATCTACGATGCCGTCATCATGCGCGAAGATGGCTTGATATATTTCTACAAGAACAGGAAAGTGGGGCTCTTCCCACGCGACAAAGCACCGACGTATGATGAAATAAAGAAAGTGACCAAGTCTTTCTACCGCATTGTGAAGAATGGAACAATTGGCTGGCTTGATGTGAAGACGGGTAAGGAATATTGGAAATAAACGGATGGCGACAGCCAAAAGTGGCAAACGAAGAACACCATTTGTTGCATGACAAGCATGCCAAGGGGAAGGATGGCGAAGCCGATCGGCAGTCATTCACATGTCACTGCCGTCTACCTTTTCATCATCAGCCGCAGGTCTGCCAGCACAATGGCCGTATCTTTCTCGTCTTTTGGCGCATCTTTTGGTCGCCATGCCACCACGAAGCGCACCTTTGCACCCTGCACTTCGTAGCCTTTCTCCGCCCAATGTGCCAAGGTTTCTGCCATGTTTTTAGAGAGTTTGGCCACAGGTTGGCACAAAAGGCTCGTGTTGTCTTTCTCGGAGCGGAACAAGATGTTGCGTTCAAAATGCAATTCATCGCCCGAACGTAAAGCCAACACCGCAGTTTTGAGGTTTTTGAAGTAGCTCAAGAACACATCTTTGTGCGAAAGTTGCAACACAACCTCATCGGGCATGTCGTACGTGTTTGTGTCAATGGTATGCTTGTCGGCCGTAATGCAGTCGAAACAATTGCCGTTGGTGTGAACGTACAGCCGCCTTTTGGCCCGGGTTACGGCCACATAATAGCGGTGCAACAGCGATTGGTCCGCGTGATAAGCACCTGCCACGAGCAGGTAAACGTTATCGAACTCGCGCCCCTTGGCCTTATGGATGGTCGAAACCACGACATCGGCTTTAGACACATCGCAGAAATCTTCTACCGACGACTCGAAAACAAACTCCTTAAAGTCGGTTGCATACTTCTCTCTGTTGGTTGCTTCGAACACCTCCAGGCAACGTTTCAGGTAGGGTAGGGCCTCGCTTTGTTGGTATTTTTCGAAGGTTTTCTCCTTGGCTTGTTGCCAGATGCCGTCGGGAATGAACGAAGTGTCGGCCGTTTTTTCGAGTTTACGGAGGAAATACCTCGTTTCGGCCATGTTCCAAAACCGAAAATCATCCATCGATTGTATCAGCTTAGCGTTTAGTCCCTTTCGCCTTAGCAAGGCTTGCATGATGACAGCTTCCTCGTTTGTTTGGGTAAGCAGGCAGGTTGTTCCGCTGTCTTTGTGGTTTATC
>CAJPTO010000038.1 GCA_905373605.1 uncultured Prevotella sp. | reverse complement strand
CTTTGTTTTTACTTTTGTTTTGTGATATAATTGTAATAACTCTCTGGTTCGATGTCGTTGGGAAAGTATTCTCCCAGGATGTTTTTAGCCTCAATGGGGTTAATTTGGCAAGCCTTTCGCAGGTAATGCAGGTATTCGGCCTCCCTGTTAAGCCATTTGCAGCAAAGGGCCATGTGCGAATAGCCATCCTTCCAATCTGCAGGTGCCGATTGGAATAGCGAAAGCAACATCTTATAAGCCAATCTCATATATCCGTTGTCATAAACGGAGATGGCAATTCTGAAAAACACATTGGGTGCCGATTTGGAGTTTCTTACGGCCTCAAGGAAATAGTTTTGGGCGGCAAGTGGGTTTCCGTTTTCCAAAAGGATGTGGCCTTTAAACACCGTCAGCTCGTCTTTGTTGATGCTGGCAGCGGCAATGGTCTTGTCTACGTAAGCCAAAGCCTCGTCTACCCTGCCTAGACGCGACAGGGCAAAAGCCGTTTCTTGGTAAATCTCGGCTAAGTTTACCGACTGTGGCACGGCCATTTCTTCGGCTTTCTTTAGATGTTGCAGTGCTTCCTCGGGCCTGTCCAGGTTGATGAGCGTCATGCCGATGAACAAATCTCCCGTTTCGTCGTCGTGGTGCAACTTATTGAAGCGCGTGTAGTACGTGAGAGCCTCTTCGTATTGGCCAAGACTGAACATGCCGTTGGCTTTGTTGAGCAGAGCTTCCTCGTCGTCGGGGTTGATGGCGATGGAAAATTCGCTGCTTTCGATGGAGTCTTTGAAGCGGTTGCTGAGAAATTGCGATGAAGCCAGCTGGTTCCAATAGGGAGATGAATAGGGATTGTCTTCAACGAGCCGCTTAAAGATTTCTTCTCCCTGCTGATACTCGCCCTTTCCCAAGGCAATGCGCCCTTTCACCTCTTGATAGTCGGCCGCTTCTTTGTTTTCGGCCATGAGCAACCATTCTTGTGCAGCGTCTATCAAGTCGTAATCCAAGTACAAGTCGGCCACATCTAGCACGAAATCGTCCATTTCGTCTTCTTCGATGTGTTCAAGCTCATGTCGCAAAAACGTTTCAGCCTCGTCAGTCTTGTTCTCGACGAGCATTATTTCAGCGTGCAAGTACACACATTCGGGTTCCGACTGGTCTTCTATCTGGCTTGCATACCATTCTGCTTTTGGGGGATTGTTTTGTTTCAACAGCTCGTATCTGCCCATGAAAACCAGTGGCGACACCGCCCCGGGGAACATGTCCACACCTTTGAGGGCAGCATTTACGGCATCGTTAGCCTTCCCCTCGGCATAGTAATATTCGGCAATGTCGGCCAGCGTGTCCGAGTCGAAGTAGGCAGCTAGCCCTTCTCGCTCGGCTTCTTCGTAGCGAACGAGAGCTTCTCTAAACTCTTCGCTGTTGAAATAGCTGTCGTTTATCATCTTTTTAAACAATCAAGAGGGGCGAACGGCGTTCGTCCCTCATGTTAACGGTATGTAGCACGGGCGGCCGTACATGTTGTTCGGCCTGCCCGCGCCTTATATTGGCAAGCGTAGGCGTGATGTTGCCATTGTTTTTAGTGGTGCTTACTTGTTTTGTTTGGCCCAAGTGTCTACTTGTTTTGTTTGGCCCAAGTGTCTTTTAGGCCCACTGTCTTGTTGAACACAGGGTGTTCTGCTGTGGTGTCGTTGTCGGCCATGAAGTATCCAATGCGTTGGAATTGCAGGTATTCGCCCGGCTTCTTGTCGGCTGCATAGTTCTCCACGTAGCAGTTGGTGAGCACTTTTTTCGACTCCTTATTGAGCAATTCCCTGAAATCCCTTTCGTCTGCCGATGGGTTTTCCACATTGAACAGGCGGTCGTACACGCGAACCTCTGCTTTTGTGCAGTGGTCGGCCGAGAGCCAGTGCAATGTTCCCTTCACTTTGCGGTTGGCACCCTCCATGCCGCTTTTGCTTAGCGGGTCGTATTCAGCCTGAACCTCCACGATGTTGCCGTCTTCGTCTTTGGTGCAGCCTGTACATTTCACGATGTATGCGCTTTTAAGGCGCACTTCTTGTCCGGGGGTCATCCTGAAAAACTTCTTCGGAGCATCTTCCATGAAGTCTTCTCGTTCCATCCAAAGGTGTTTCGAGAAAGTGATGTTGTGCGTTCCGTCGGCTTCGTTTTCGGGATTGTTCACCGTTTCCAGCTCTTCGGTCTGCCCTTCGGGATAGTTGGTGATAACCAATTTCACGGGATTGACCACCGCCGTTACTCTGCAAGCGCGCTTGTTGAGGTCTTCTCTCACCGAAGCTTCGAGCAATGCCATGTCGTTAAGCGCATCAAACTTGGTGTAACCTATTGAATCGACGAACATGCGTATGCTTTCGGGCGAATATCCCCTGCGGCGCATGCCACAAAGCGTAGGCATGCGTGGGTCGTCCCATCCAGCAACCAGCCCTTCATCGACAAGCGTGTGCAGTTTTCGCTTGCTCATCACGGTATAAGTGAGGTTCAGGCGGTTGAATTCAATCTGTCGTGGGCGGAAATCGTGAATATTATCGGCTTCGCCGTTCATCTCTTTGAGGAAGTCAATGAACTTGTCGTACAATGGGCGGTGCGGAACAAACTCCAAGGTGCAGATGGAGTGGGTGACACCCTCGAAATAATCGCTTTGCCCGTGTGCGAAGTCGTACATGGGGTAGGCGTGCCATTGTGTTCCCGTGCGATGGTGGGGCGTATGAATGATGCGATACATGATGGGGTCGCGGAAATGCATGTTGGGATTGGCCATGTCGAGCTTGGCGCGCAGCACCATAGCCCCCTCGGGCGTGTCTGGAAGGTTCATTTTTTCGAACAAAGCCAAGCTTTCTTCCACGGGCCTGTCCCTGAAAGGAGATGCCGTACCAGCCTTGGTGGGCGTTCCTTTCTGCTCTGCAATCTGCTCACTGGTCTGTTCGTCTATGTAGGCATGCCCCTTTTTAATCATCCAAACGGCGAAGTCCCACAGTTTTTGGAAGTATTCGGAAGCGTAGTAAATGTTCTCCCATTTAAATCCCAGCCACGTGATGTCGCTCAGTATGTTCTCCACATACTCGTCTTTCTCCTTGCTGGGGTTGGTGTCGTCGAAGCGTAAGTTGCAAGTGCCGCCGAATTTCTCGGCAGCTCCGAAGTCCATGCAGATAGCTTTGGCGTGGCCGATGTGCAGGTATCCGTTTGGTTCTGGGGGGAAACGGGTTTGTAGTCGCCCGCCATTCTTCCCTTCGGCCAAGTCTTGTTCAATGATTTGTTCTACAAAACTCAGGTTTTTTTTCTCCTCGTTTGAGTTTTCTATTCTTTCTGTCATTGTCTACATTATTATATTATAGTGCAAAGTTACTATAAAGGTGCATAATATCAAAATTAGTATTAGCTTAAATCTTAGATTTTTAACATGATGTGTCAAAATATGTTGTCTAACATAATAAAAAGTTTGTGTAAATAAATTTCTAGACGTACCTTTGCACTCGTTATCCTGAATACAATCTTTTTGCCTTAAAGAAGCTAATACCTATTGAGATTAGATGCGCTGCACTGTGAAGTGTGGCGCATTTGTTTTTATTGTGAGTGTTTGAAGGGCAAAGTACGTTGGCTTGTGATTTGGCAAGTTAACGAGTTGACAGGTTGGCAAGAACGCTTGTCTTAATGAAAACGTTGGTTCTTATCGAAAGCATTTTAATAACAAACATTGTAATAACCGAACATCTGTTTTGCTTTCTTAATGTTTTTTTTGTTTGAGGCCGCTTTCGTTGCCGTTTATGCCCCTTTTTGCTTAAGTGGGCGGTGTGATGTGGGGCCTAATGCGAGTGAGAGGGCGTGTCAAACACTCGTATTCTAAACGCTTTGTTCGTTGTTTTATGATATGGCTGGATGTTTTTTTGTTGTGATAAGCTGTTTGAATGTGTTTCTGTGCCATAAAAAGCCATTGAAGCTGTTGTAAATGCTTTTTTTAGTCCCCGTACAAAAACGATTGGTTGTTCCCTTGACAGCGGTTGGTAGCCCACACTTCTGTTTGTGCCGTGCTGCAAATGTCGTGCAAACCCTTTGCAATGCGGCATTTTCAGCACCACTTGTTAAATAAACTCAAATGCAGTGGGTTTTGGAAACAAGCCGTTATTTGTTGGTTATTTTTCACTATATTTGCAAATAAACATTTAGTGAGATAGAAAAATGAGAGTCGGTTTGTTCGTTCCGTGCTACATTAACGCCTTATATCCAGAGGCAGGAGTGGCAACATATAAGCTGTTAAGGCATCTGGGGATAGACGTTTGCTATCCCTTGAGGCAGACTTGTTGCGGCCAGCCCATGGCCAATGCGGGCTTTGAGAAGAAGGCAGTGCCGCTGGCAGCAAAGTATGAAGAAATGTTCAGGGAGTTTGATTATGTTGTTGCGCCGTCGGCTTCGTGTGCTGCCTTCGTGCGAACGCATTATCCTCGCTTGCTTAGCGGCGAGAACCACGATTGCGAAACGTCTACAAAGACGATGGACATCGTGGAGTTTCTTCACGACATCCTTAAGGTTAAGGCCTTGCCCGGCCGTTTCCCTTTCGTGGTTAGCGTGCACAACAGCTGCCACGGCGTCAGGGAATTGGGCCTGTCTTCGCCCTCTGAACTGAACGTTCCCGCATACAATAAGATTGTGGACCTGCTGCAATTGGTGGAAGGTGTTACCGTAAAAGAGCCCGAACGGCGTGACGAATGTTGCGGGTTTGGCGGCATGTTTGCCATCGAAGAGCCTGAAGTGTCGGTGAAGATGGCGCAAGACAAGATACAAAGGCACGTTGATACGGGCGCACAATATGTCACTGGGCCCGACAGCTCGTGCTTGATGCACATGGAAGGGGTGGCACGAAGAGAGAACCCCCCCATTAAGTTTATTCACATCGCACAAATTTTAGCAGCAGGATTATGAGCACTTTCCACGCCAAACAAGCCGCAGCCGCACTGAAGAACGCGGACAAGACGATGCGACACGACCAAACCTTTTGGTCGGTTCGCAACAAACGCGACATCATGGAACACGCTTTGCCCGAATGGGAAACCCTTCGCGAACATGCCAGTGAAATAAAAAGGCACACGGCTACGCACTTGGCCAAGTATTTGGAGCTGTTTTCTGAACGGCTTGAAGCCAACGGCGTGGTTGTGCATTGGGCTGAAAACGCAGCCGAGTTTAACCACACCGTGCTTGAGATATTGCAGCAACACAAGGTGAAAAAGCTGGTGAAAAGCAAGTCGATGCTTACCGAAGAGTGCGAGATGAACCCTTATCTGGAGGCGCATGGCATCAATGTGGTGGAAACCGACTTGGGCGAACGCATCTTGCAACTGCTTGATGAGAAGCCTGGGCATATCGTTATGCCCGCCATTCACGTTACACGCGAAGAGGTGGGAGAGCTGTTTGAGCGCGAGGGCATCAGCAAAGACGTGGGCAATTACGACCCAACTTACCTTACGCAATGTGCAAGGCACAGCCTAAGAAACGACTTCATAGATGCCGAGGCGGGGCTCACAGGGTGTAATTTTGGCGTGGCTGAGACTGGCGACATCGTGGTTTGTACCAACGAAGGCAATGCCGACATGAGCACGTCGATGCCTAAATTGCACATTGCCGTGATGGGATTGGAGAAGATTGTGCCCGACTATCGCTCCTTGGCCGTGTTCCAACGCCTGCTAAGTCGCAGTGCCACGGGGCAGCCCTCAACCACTTATACCTCACATTTCCGAAAAGCACGCCCGGGAGGAGAGATGCATGTGGTGATTGTGGACAACGGAAGGAGCGACATGATTGCCAACGACGAACACTGGCAAACGCTGAAGTGCATCAGATGTGGCGCATGCATGAACACTTGTCCTGTGTTTAGGCGTACTACGGGCTATTCTTATTCCTACTTCATCCCCGGCCCGATAGGCATCAACTTAGGCATGTTCAGAGACCCGAAGCAGCACAGCGGCAACCTTTCTGCTTGCTCGCTGTGCCTCTCGTGCGACAATGTTTGCCCCACAAAGGTGGCTCCGGGGTCGCAAGTGTATGCCTGGCGCCAGTCGTTAAGCAGCTTGGGACTGGCCAATCCCGTCAAGAAGCTCATCTCCAATGGCCTTTGCTTGGTGTTTTACAATCCCTCGCTGTTCTCCATGTCGCTGAAGTTCGCCCCCTTGGTGAACCATTTGCCGCGCTTCTTGGTGTATAACGGTCTGAACGATTGGGGAAAGGGTAGGGAGATGCCTGTGTTTGCAAGCAACTCGTTTGAGCAAATGTGGGAGAAAGGAATGGTGAAATGAAAAAAGAATACTTGTTTGAGAAGTTGAAACGCAACACACATGTGCATTGCGACATGCCCGACATGGACATTGCCGGCATTGTTTATGCCGACCCTTTGGCGCAGTTTTGCGAAATGGTGGTTGCCGTTGGCGGCAAGATTGCCATGCTGGGCGAGGGCGAAAACGTGAACGAGGCCATCAAAAGGCTTTATCCCGACGCCAAGGTTTTTGCCTCAAACCTGCATGAAATATCGATAGCAACACGCAATCCTGATACGGTTTGCGAGGCTCAAGACCTTAATGGCACGGATGTAGGCATACTGCAAGGTGAGCTGGGCGTGGCTGAGAACGCTTGTGTGTGGGTGCCGCAAACGATGAAGGAGAAGGCTGTGATGTTCATAAGCGAAGAATTGGTGTTGCTGCTCGACCGCAAAAAGATTGTCAACAACATGCACGAGGCTTATGCCAACATTGCAATGACCGACTATGGCTATGGGTGTTTCATCAGCGGGCCATCAAAGACGGCCGACATCGAGCAGGCTTTGGTGATGGGAGCGCAGGCTGCACGCGGCGTCACCGTGCTGCTCACATAGTTTTGGGGGCATTGCCTGATGTCGGCTTATGGCAACAATAAGGCTGCAGTGGCGGTGAAGTAAAGACCTTCTGGTGCAGATGGGCAGCATGAGATGTTTACGCCATTTCGCCATAATAATCAATGGGTACGCCGACTACAGCGAAGCCGTTGGCGCAACATGCATCATGGCATCGCAGTATTGCCCAGAAGGCATTGCATCAATACTCTCCTGGCTTGTTGAAGAGTTTGAATTGGCATCGCAGTATTTCCCAGAAGGCATTGCATCTCATCCCGAATTGGTGCATGTGTTGTGCCACAACGGGGAATGATGGTGTGGCTTCCAATGCACCTTCTTTTGTTCTTTCTTTACAAAAGAGTGTCTTTTCCACTTCCTGTTCTAGCATTATTTTAGGGAATAAAAGCCTAAAAAGCACGCATTAGCCTTGTCCTCGGTTGTACTTCCTGTTGAAATGAGGAAGGAAAAATCGGCATTTTGCCGCGTTTTGCTTCTCTAGATTGTCGCTTTCACCCTCTTTCCACGTTTGTTGTTTTGACTCTTATTGCGCATTTATTCGGCATTTATAGTCACAAGAGTTTGCTTTTGCAAAATAACAACCTTTGAGTCATGAAGCAGTTGCTGCCAACTTGTGGAGCGTTCACTGGCAGACGGGCACACTACAAGCATCTGGTAGCCACACTACAAGCATCTGGTAGCCACGCTACAAGCATTTGGTAGCCATGCTACAAGCATCTGGTAGCCGCAATACAAGTTGCATTGTACTGATGAATGCGGCACGAAACGGTTAAAAACAAGGCTCTATAACCAATTCCTTTTCACTTTCATTCCAAAGCCAATTGTTCTGACTATAGCGCGCGTTTCCTCGTACAAAAGTCTTAAAATAGCGACTTTTGGCAAGCCTTAAGTGTGTGGTTGGAAAGGGCTTTCTACTTTGTAGCCCTGCTAAGTGCCACATTTAGCAGAGCTAACTATAAGAGATAGCCGAGCTAACTCGTGCATATAGCCGGGCTAACTCTCACAATTAGCTCTGCTAACTCTCACAATTAGCCCAGCTAAATGCTGCACTTTGCAAGTGGTTTGTGCGTAAAAGGTGGCAAAAAAAGGAAAAATGGGAGTGTTATCCAGTGTTTATTGGCACGGATTTTTTTTCGTGTTCACCTCGCACGAGAGTGGATTATTTGCGGTTGGGTGGGCAGTTTGTGAAGTGTATCCCCACTCATAATGTTAAAATCCGTGCTGAATGTTTTACATTCTTCTACTTGCGGTTTTGGAAGCTACCCCACTCCAGATGATAATTTTCATGAGGTCTGTTTTTATTATTCCGAACTGGCCAATGTTTGGTATGCATCCTAAATTTAGGTATGGCTATAACAAGGCGTTTGTTAGTTGACAAGTTGAAGAGTTGAGAAGTAGAGAAGTAGAGAAGTTGACAAGGCGTTTGGCTTAAAGAAGCTGTTGTTCTTACCTATGCGGCAAGGCATCGAATGTGCGTTTTCGCCTTACATAATATTGCCAAAGGATGGAGAAGGGGCTGTTGGGGTTTTCTTCTTCAATCGTTTTGGTGCTTTGTATCTCCTCGCGTGTGGCATCAAAGCTGTGTTTCCACGCGTTGAAGTCGCGGCGTGCCTTGAAAATGGCCTTGAAATCGCCCAAGTTTCGGTTGAAAAGCAGTGTTTGAAATGCCGCCACATAGTCGAGAACCCTTCGCCAAGCCATAGCGCGAGGCAGCTCAGAAGGGGCAAGGTTCTTGTAAAGCATGGTTAGGTTGTTGCGAAAGTTGAGGTAAGTCTTCATCGGATTTACCTTTGGAAGGGTGCCTCCGCCCACATGATAAACCATGCTTTCGGGTACGCAAAAAATCTTTTTGCCCCTAAGTCGTAGCCGCCAACAGAGGTCTATCTCTTCGTTGTGTGCGAAGAAACGCGCATCCAGGCCGCCAACAGCCCAATAATCCTTAGCTCGCACCATGAGGCACGCGCCTGTTGCCCAGTGTATTTCTTGGCGGTAGTTGTATTGTCCTTCGTCTTTCTCAACGTTGTCGAATATGCGTCCGCGACAATAAGGGTAGCCCAGACGGTCGATGAAGCCGCCCGAAGCACCGGCATACTCGAACGTTTCCTTATTGTGCATGGCCAGAAGCTTGGGTTGGCAGGCCGCTGTGTCGGGATGAGCGTCCAGTTCTTCGATGAGTGGCGTGAGCCATTGGTGGGTTACTTCAACGTCCGAGTTGAGCAACAGGTAATATTCGGCGTCAATTTGCGCCAGGGCCTTGTTGTAGCCCTCTGCAAATCCCCAGTTCTTTTCCAGCACGATGGTTCGGCAATGTGGGAAATGTTCGGCCAAAAAATCCAGAGAATTGTCTGTTGAGGCGTTATCGGCTACATATACTACGGCCTCGTTACGCGAGTGTCGCATAACGGAAGGCAAGTATTGGGCTAGCATTGGCCGGCCATTCCAGTTGAGAATTACGATTGCAACCTTGTCCATGCTCAATGATGTGACGAATTTGTTGGTTTATTAGTTGACAAGTTGACGAGTTGACAAGTAAACAAGGCGTTTGACTTAATCAAGACGTTATATTAGTTCCACCCTTATGGCAGTTTTGTTGTGGTTGAATTGGGTTAGCCTAACGGGCAAAAGCTGGTTGTCGAACTCGTCTTTGGCCAGCCTTGCAGGCAGTTCCACGCGCACATAGTTGGGTGTGAAGCCATGCATGGCCTTGCCTTTGGCGGCCTTTTCGAAGAGCACAACGCTTTCTTTGCCAATCTGTGAGGCGTAGAAAGCCTCCAACTTCTCGTCGGAAAGGTCTAAAAGGCGTTTGCTGCGACGGCGTTTCTCGGCATCGCTTACCACGTGAGGGATGCGCAATGCGGCTGTTCCCGGACGTTCGCTGTAAGGGAAGACGTGTAGCTGACTGACATCTAGCGATTTCAAGAAATCGTAACAGGCCTCGAAATAGGCAGGCTCTTCGCCGCGCGAACCCACCATCACGTCTACGCCGATAAAGGCATTGGGTATGTGTTGCTTGATGAGTTGCACCTTGTGTGCGAAGAGTGCGGTGTCGTATCGGCGTTGCATCAGCTTCAAAACCTCGTCGCTGCCGCTCTGCAAGGGTATGTGGAAGTGGGGCATGAAGGCGCGGCTGTGTGCGCAATAGTCGATAAGCTCGTCGGTAAGCAAGTTGGGTTCGATGCTACTGATGCGAAAACGCTGTATGCCTTCCACCTCGTCGAGGGCCTTAACAAGGTCGATGAAACGCTCATTTCCCTCGCCTTTGAACTCGCCCACGTTCACACCAGTGAGCACAATCTCTTTTCCACCTTCGCTTGCCGCTTGTTGTGCTTGTTCCACGAGCGAGGCTATGGATGGGTTTCTTGAAAATCCACGGGCGAAAGGAATGGTGCAATAGGTGCAGAAATAGTCGCAACCATCTTGCACTTTTAGGAAATAGCGGGTGCGATTGCCGCGGCTGCAGCTGGGTGCGAAAGTCTTAATGTCTTTGGTCTTCACCGAGAAGTGGCGGTGCAGGGCATCGTCTTTTCGCCCTTCTACCCACGCATCGTTGAGATATTGAATGAGGTTGGCCTTTTCGTTGCTGCCCAAAACAAGGTCAACGCCCTCAATGGCACTCACCCTTTCGGACTCGAGTTGGGCGTAACAGCCCGTAACAACAACGAAAGCACCAGGATTTTGGCGTACCATCCTGTGGATAATCTGTCGGCATTTGTGGTCGGCCACTTCAGTAACCGAACAAGTGTTGATGAGGCAAATGTCGGCGGGTTCTCCCTCGTTGGCCGTTCTAACGCCCATGTCTTGCAGCATTTGTCCGAACGTGGAAGTCTCCGAGAAGTTTAATTTGCAACCTAGTGTGTAATAAGCAGCCGTTTTACCCTGAAAAGCTGAACTGTCTATCATATTATATTGTGAGCAAATGCACCTCGCGATGCCTTTCGCTGCGGGTTCTTAAAATAGTGTTAATGAATAAAGATATATCACTGAGGCAGGAATGGCCATGAGTGACGAGTCGAAGCGGTCGAGCATTCCGCCGTGTCCAGGCAGAATTTTGCCGCTGTCTTTGATGCCGAGGGTGCGCTTGAAGAGCGACTCCACCAGGTCGCCCCACGTTCCGAACACCACAACGACAAGGCCAAGGCCCAGCCATTGGGGGATGGTGAGGTTTACAGGTGCGGCAGACTGCGACTCCAAATAGCCGATGAGGCCTGCCACTATCAGCACGAAGATGCCGCCGCCGATGCTTCCTTCCCAGCTCTTTGCGGGGGATATGCGTGGGAAAAGCTTGTGCTTGCCCAAGAGCGAGCCTGCACAATAGGCACCAGTGTCGTTGGTCCAGAGAAAGATAAACACGCTAAGGGGGAGCAGGTAGTAAAAATAAGTGTCGTTACCTGCTTGCCTAAACGCCAAAACGTTTATCATCGAGAGGGGCAAGGCGATGTACATTTGCCCCAACATGGTGTAAGCCCAGTTGGCTATTGGGTCTTTTGCCTTGGCATAAAGCTCGCTGACGAAGAGGTAGACAATGGTGAGCAGGTAAGGAACAAACACGCCGTTGGTGGCTATGAAGCCGCTGTTGACCCCGGCAACGGCCAAAAAGAAATAGGTGGCAGCAACGGTCGAGATGAGCCTGTTGACGCTTGCATCCCTGTTTTCATTCACAAGCCCCGTGTATTCCCAAGTGGTGAGGGCGGTGATGAGTGCGAAAACAAGCACCATGCCTATTGGGCGCATGAAGCAAGTGACCATGATGGCCACGAAAAGAACGCCCGTTATGGTTCGCGTAATCAAATTCTTAATCTTCGGAGTCATTGTCTTCTCTGTTTGGTCGTTATGTTATTGGCTGGCCACATTTTGCGTTCGATGCGGCATTTACCTTTGTTTGGCGGTGTGGACAAGGGGGCAACCCTCGTGCTTACCGCCGGCATTAACAGCGCAGCGCCACTCGCTTGCTCCCTTTTTGAGGGCAAACGAATGGCGATGAGCAGGTTTGGGTTATAGTCCGAGCGACCTGCGATGCTCTTCTTCGGCCGCTTTCACCTCATCGGGCATGTCTTCCAGTCGCGGTGTGTTGTCTTCGATAATCTCTTCAGAGCGGCTAACCCACGGGCGCTTGCCGAAGATCTGCTCCACGTCTTCGGCAAAAATCACCTCGCGAGAGATGAGCAAGTCGGCCAGTTTGTTGTGGCCATAGCTGTTTTCTTGCAAAATCTTCTTAGCCCGTTCGTATTGTTCGTTCACCATCTTCATCACTTCGTCGTCGATAACCTTCGCCGTCGTTTCCGAGTATGGCTTTTGGAACTGATACTCTTGGTTGTTGTAGAAGCTGATGTTGGGCAACTTTTCGCTCATTCCGGCGTAAGCCACCATGCCATAAGCACTTTTTGTGGCCCTTTCCAAGTCGTTCATTGCCCCTGTAGAGATGTGTCCAGTGAACAATTCTTCGGCAGCTCGCCCGCCCATCAGAGCACACATCTCGTAGAGCATTTGCTCTTTTGTGGTAATTTGGCGTTCTTCGGGGAGGTACCATGCAGCACCCAAGGCGCGTCCGCGCGGCACGATAGATACCTTTACCAGTGGGTTGGCATGTTCGCAGAACCACGACACTGTGGCATGTCCCGCTTCGTGCAGGGCGATGGTGCGCTTCTCGGCGGCAGTCATTATCTTTGTTTTTTTCTCCAGTCCACCTATGATGCGGTCTACAGCGTCTAGGAAATCTTGTTTGCCCACCGTTCGGCTGTTGTGACGCGCAGCAATGAGTGCAGCTTCGTTACAAACGTTGGCGATGTCGGCCCCCGAGAAGCCGGGTGTTTGGCGCGAAAGGAAGTCGATATCCACGGTAGAGTCTATCTTTACGGGCCGCAGGTGCACTTGGAAAATCTCCTTGCGCTCGGGCAAGTCGGGCAGGTCCACGTTAATTTGTCGGTCAAAGCGTCCAGCCCTAAGCAATGCGCTGTCGAGCATGTCGGCGCGGTTGGTTGCCGCGAGTATGATAACACCGCTGTTAGTTCCAAATCCGTCCATCTCGGTAAGCAGCGCATTGAGCGTGTTTTCGCGCTCGTCGTTTCCGCCCATCGATGGATTTTTGCTCCTAGCGCGTCCCACAGCGTCTATCTCGTCGATGAAAATGATGCACGGCGACTTCTCTTTGGCTTGGTGGAAGAGGTCGCGCACTCGGCTAGCACCCACACCCACGAACATCTCCACAAAGTCGGAGCCGCTCATGGAGAAGAAGGGCACGCCTGCTTCGCCAGCAACAGCCTTTGCCAAGAGCGTCTTACCCGTGCCTGGAGGGCCTACGAGCAATGCTCCCTTGGGTATTTTACCGCCCAGGTCGGTGTATTTCTGTGGGCTTTTAAGGAAGTCGACAATCTCTTGCACCTCTTGTTTAGCCCCCTCTTGCCCAGCCACATCCTTGAATGTGATGCCAATCTCGTTTCCTTTCTCGTACATTTTGGCTTTGCTTTTGCCCACGCTGAACACGCCCGAGCCGCCTCCGGCCCCGCCGCTGTTCATTCTTCGCATGATGAAAATCCAAATGGCGATGATGGCAATGAACGGAATAAACTGCACAAGCAGGTCGGTGAAGTGTCCGCCTTTGTCGTTATCGAAGGCGAAATCCTTTATTTTGCCCACGCTTTGCACCTGTGTGAGGTATTTTTCCAATTCATCTGCCGAGCCATATTGCACACTGACATATGGTTTTTGTCCCAATTGCTTGGGGTCCTTGCCGAAAACATCCCTCAAGTGTTCGGGTTTGACAAACATCTTGAGCGTGCGTTGCTCGGAGTTCACCACCACATTGTTGGCGTAACCCTTGTTCACATATTCCTTAAACTTGGTGTATGTGGCCTCTTGTTTGGCATCCCCAGCCACCATGTTGCCTCCTCCCGTGATGAAGAAGAAAGCCAGCGATAGGAGAACGAGGCCGTAAATCCAGTTCATGTTGAACCGTGGCATCTTGGGTTGTTTATTGTTGTATGGTTGTTTGTTGCTCATAATTGAAGTGTTGGTGATAGTGATTTACCATCAAACGCTGTGCCAATTTTAGTCGATGTCAGTGAGATGGGTTAGTTTGGCATCGGCCCAGAGGTGCTCCAAATCGTAAAATGAACGCATCTCGGGCATGAAAACATGCACGATGACATCAACGAAATCAATTGCCACCCATTGGTTTAGGCCCAGACCTACGGCACTGGTGGGTTTGTCTTTAAGTTCTTTACGCACTGTTTCGCCAACAGATTCGGCGATGGCTTCCACCTGTGTTGGTGAGTTTCCTTGGCATATCACGAAATAATTGGTTATTGCACCCTCTATTTCCTTTAAGTCGGCCACAACGATGTTGCTGCCTTTTTTCTCTTGTATTCCCTTGATAATGGTATTCACCAAATTATTTGTTCTTGTCATTCTTATGTTGTTGTATTTTCTTTTAAGCTACAAAGTTACGGCTTTTTATTCGATTGGGAGTGGTTTTGAGCCTACTATTTGACCCCGATGCCAATAAATTGTTGTCTTCATTGGCTCGGCAAAGTGCATTTGTTGCTTGAAAAAGGCTGTTTAAACGTAGGGGGAAAAGGAGTTTTTCATGGATAAGCCAAAATTGGATGCAAGAGATGCCATAACCATAGGCGTAAGTTGGCAACGTTGGTTGCGGAAAGGCATCAGCAATGATTTGCTTGTTCTTTTGATGCGTGAGCGTTGAACTTGAAATATGGTTTCGTTTCTTCACTGGAGAAAGAATGGTGTGTTCGGGGGGTGAGGCATGTTGGCAAATGCCTATTTGCGGTTTTGTTCGCCCAATTGATTGATGCACCACGCGAAAGCTTTTGCAGAGCGCAGATCCGACTGCACGAAATGATTGCCCTCGTTCCATTCGAGGGTGGTTTGCTTGTCTTCAAGAAAGTGGGCAAGGCTTTCCATGTCTTCGTTTACATGGGCTAACAGCTGATTTTTAG
Source organism: uncultured Prevotella sp. (assembly GCA_905373605.1). GTDB lineage: Bacteria > Bacteroidota > Bacteroidia > Bacteroidales > Bacteroidaceae > Prevotella. The sequence continues at coordinate 3,330 of CAJPTO010000038.1, read as the reverse complement.
CCCTGTTTTCCCTGTTGCCCAGGCTTAGATAGATTACATCGGTATGGAAATGGCTTGAGGAAGCGTATTCCGTCCAATGAGGAAACCAAACGGATGGCGATGTTGCAGCGCAAGCTTCGAAGAAAGTAGTTTGGGTAATGGCCCACAAGGCAAACAATCCTGCGAGCGAATAGCCCCCGATAACAAAGCGCGTTTCCGTGGGTTTCTCCAAAACATTATCCTTGAGATAGGGTAAGAAGGTGTTGAGGACGAAGTGTAATGTTTGGGCCGCACCATCTCCAAAACCCTTTTTCCCGAAGACAGCAGGGGCTTTCCAAGGGCTTAGGTCGTGTTGCCAGTCGTCAACAAGGAAAGCGGCTAGCATCACTTTCTTGCCTCCGCACCGTTGGCGAATGGCTTCAAACTCATTGTCGAGCAATTCTTCGTCGTGCAGGTCTATTGGTTGTATCAGGCAATAGTCCGCATCGCGGTCGCCAATTATTCGGTGGTTTTGTGCTTTGGTCATCTTGGTAGGGGCGTTAATGTTGAGCTATATATAATGAGGCCGTATATATAATGAGGTCTGTGCGGCATTCATTTTTTAGACAGACCCCAAGTTAGGGCTCATGGTGCAAAGATAATGATTTTATCTATACGTTCCAAATTCCTCCTTTTTTGCCTATCAGTGGGCATATGTCTGCCATTAACGTGCGTGTCATGCAAGTTGGCATAAGGAATTCGGCCTCTGCCGACCCTGCTGTTTGATGCCCTTCCACTCTCACATTCGCCAAAACAAAGCGTTCGCCCTTGTCTTTTCGGCTGCATGTTGCGTTATTGATGTTGTCTTGTGCAGCACATGGCAGGCCGTCCACCCACAAATATGGCAATAAAGACGTGCATTTTTTTACGAAAGCCAATTGTTGTTTCCCCATTTTTGATTACCTTTGCATCGTTAAATACAATTAAACCCCAACACATGGACGATTATCATTCGGATAGATTTATCACCCAGGTAGGAGGTTAGGCCCAAAGAAGGCTAATCTTCCGCCTTATTTTTATTTGAAGATTAGCATTATGAGGACATATTGGAATTTCAATTCTACGCTAAAAGCCATTGACGAGTGGCAACCCAACTGCTGGATACAAGTTACATGTCCAACAGAAGACGACCAAACCCTACTGGAAGAACGCTTTAACATACCCGACTACTTCCTTTCCGACATCAGCGACACCGACGAGCGCGCCCGTTACGAGTACGACGACGGCTGGATGCTCATCATTCTTCGCATTCCCTACGTCAAAGAGATACGTTCGAGAACGCCATATACCACTGTTCCGCTGGGCATCATCCACAAACGAGACGTCACCATCACCGTTTGTTACTACGAAACCAACATGATGATAGACTTCGTTAGCTTTCAACAGAAGCGCGGAGAAGGCTTCACCGACCATGTCGACATGATTTTCCGCCTCTTCCTCTCGTCTGCAGTGTGGTATCTTAAGCGACTCAAGCAGATTAACATACTCATCGAAAAGGCCAAACACAATCTGGACCAAGGCGTTAACAATGAGTCGCTCATCGGATTGAGCCGACTGCAAGACTCGCTCACCTATTTCATCACTTCCATTCGAGGCAACGAAAACCTGCTCTCGAAGCTGAAATTCAAACTGCAAGTGGATGAATTGGACGCTGACCTCATTGAAGACGTCAACATTGAGATGACACAGGCACGCGAAACAACGAGCATCTACTCAGACATCCTCGAGTCTACGATGGACACTTATTCGAGCATCATCAACAACAACATGAATACTGTGATGCGAACGCTCACATCGGTGAGCATCATCATGATGTTTCCAACGCTCATCGCATCGCTTTTCGGCATGAACCTCGTCAATGGCATGGAAACGAGCACCTGGGGATTTGCCATTGCCATTGTCATTTCGGTTGTTGTTTCAGGACTTTCCTGGTGGATTTTAAGGGTGAAACGTCTACTTTAACCCACTATGCGTAAAAAAAGTTGCATGAAATTAGGCAGTATCGACTTTTTTATATAAGTTTGCACCGCAATCAACCAACGTGTAATCGTTATAATCAACTAAATCATAACAAATGATGGACTCTCAAGAGAAAGCCCTGCTGGAAAACGCAGCAGACGAGACTGGAAAAAAGACCTACAAGTCTAAGGAAGAAATTCTAAGACGGGCAACAGACATTGTGGCCGAGAATGAAACACCAGACAAAGAAGAGATTGACAACCTTAAAACCACATTCTACAAACTGCACATCGCCGAGCGCGACGCTGAACAAAAGGCGTATTTGGAGAATGGGGGTGACCCCGATGCGTACCAAGTGATGCCCGACCCCGTCGAAGAGGCTTTCAAAGCGCAGATGGGCGTTATCAAAGAAAGAAGGGCTAAACTCTTTTTGGAACAGGAACAGGAAAAACAAGAGAACCTACAGAAGAAACTGGACATCATAGAGAAGATTAAGGCCATGGCAACTTCGCCAGACGAGGCCAACAAGTCGTATCAGGCTTTTAAGGAACTGCAACAGCAATGGAAAGAAATCAAGGCTGTTCCAGCGGAGAAAGCCAACGAGTTGTGGCGCAATTACCAACTCTATGTGGAGCAATTCTACGACTTGCTTAAACTCAATAACGAGGCCAGGGAGTACGATTTCAAGAAAAACCTCGAACTCAAAGAGAAACTTTGCGAGAACGCTGAACGACTGGCAGACGAGAAAGACGTTATCAGCGCCTTCCATCAGCTACAAGAACTGCATCAGGAATACAGGGAAATTGGACCTGTGTCGAAAGAGTTGCGCGAACAAATATGGGCGCGTTTCAAAGCTGCATCCTCGGTTATCAACAAACGGCATCAACAACATTTTGAGGAAATGCGTGCCAATGAGGAAGATAACCTAGCTAAGAAAACCGCCTTGTGCGAAAAGGTGGAAGCTATTGTGGCTGCCGACAACAAGGGTGCCGCCGATTGGGAAAAACGTACCAAGGAGATTATCGACATACAGGCCGAATGGAAAACCATTGGCTTCGCTCCACAGAAGATGAACGTGAAGATTTTCGAGCGTTTCAGAACTGCTTGTGATGTGTTCTTCTCGCGTAAGGCCGACTTCTTCAAGGCGATGAAAGAAAAATATGCGCAAAACACCGAAAGGAAGAAAGCTCTTGTTGAGAAAGCGCAGCAACTGTCTGACAGCACCGACTGGAAATCAACTAGCGATAAGCTTATCGCGCTGCAAAAGGAATGGAAAGCCATTGGAATGGTCCCCAGAAAGTTGGGCGACAAGCTGTGGAACGACTTTATCGCGGCTTGCAACCACTTCTTTGA
>CAJPTO010000037.1 GCA_905373605.1 uncultured Prevotella sp. | reverse complement strand
GGCATAGAACGCATCCTTCTCCAAGTCGGAGATGTTAAACAGAATGTTCTTGTATCGTTTCACGGTGTTCACCGAATAGCCCAGGCATTGTGCGATATCCGTGTTGCGGTCTATGCCTAACCGGATTAGAGCCACGATGCGCATTTCGGGAGTCAATGTCTCATGTGGCAGGGGTTGCTGGTGGGCATCTGTCTTGAGGAGGGCATTAAACTGTGTGACAAAATCGGGAAACAACGTGAGTACAATCTTGTCAAATTGCGTATGCGCTCCAATGTCGCTTGCCTTCTCGTCGTTAAGCATCATCCTGATGCCGAGATAATCATGCGAGGTGAGCTTGTAACCAATCTGCTTCTTCATCTTGGCAATGTCCGTTCGTATTTCTGCCGTGTTCATGATGACTTGCCCGAGGATGGCAGCCTTGATGGTGTTTGCCTCGCGCAGTTCTTCGTTGATGACAGATATTTTGAGGTTGGTGTCGACAAGCTGTTCGTTTTGCCTAATGATGACTTCCGATTTCTCGTTCACCTCCTCGTTCTGTTCGACGATGATTCTGTTCTTTTCATGCAGCCGGCGGTTCTGTTTCCGGATGTATACTTGCAGGCAGATCATCACGATGATGCTCACCGATAGCAAGATAAGCACCACGATGAGTATCTTTCGTTGGCAGTTTATTTCCTCATGCTGTATCTGATTGATGTGTGGGTAGAATTTAGAGCTCTCCGCAATGCGGTATCTGGAGCCGAAGGCTTGGGCGTTTTGCATGCTGATGGAGCTGTATTTGTAGGCATACTTGGGATAACCCATGAAAAGGAGCATCTCTGCCAGCTTCCGCATGGCTGGATATTCATAAGATCCTTGTCTTATTTCGAGAATGGCAGACTGGCAGATGTCGTTGGCTGCCTTCTCAAATTCTCCCACCCCCATCTCCATGAAGCCCAAGTTGCCCAAGTGGTAGGCGTATTCTTCCGAATGGGGATGCAGCTTGGTCAGCAGCAATGCTGCGTAGCCCATCGCCTCCTTGTATCGCTTGCAGTGGAAGGCATATTCCAGGTAAAACTTTATTCTGGTGGGATCAGAAACGGGAAGATGCCCTTCAGCCCATTCGATGGCCTTTCTCATCCTTTGCGAGTAGGGGTCGTTGTCGCTGATGTCGTACAGCCTGTTGTAGAGTCCTTCTTCAAATGCCAAATCTAACTCCTGTTCTTGATATAGCTTGTGGGCGTAAAGATGCAGGTTGCTGGAGCGGATGGCTGAGAGCAGGTCTTCGCTTTCCTTGAAGAACCCGCCCTTCATGCAGATCCTTGCCTGTGCCAGCATGGCCAACGCCTGATGCTTGGCGTTGCCCGTGTGCTGAGATTCGTTGAGCGCGCGACTGGCGTAGGCGTAACAAGAGTCTACGCTGATGATGGCGTATTGCTTTTGTAGCTGCATGTAGAGCGTGTAGCGTTGATGCGGACCCTTGCAGAAGCTTAGCCTTGCCTTGAGTGCCTCGATCTGTCCCAACCTTTTTTGATGATAGGCTTCAGCTTTCTCCAACTCATTGTCAAGGGCGGCCAGTTTCGGCTTAATGTTCTGCCACACGATGTCTTTGTTGTGGATTTTATTCCAAGACGCTTGTGCCCACGTGTCGTTATAGGACGCAAGCATGACTGTCGGACACCATAGTGCGATGAACGATAAGAGAATATGCTGGTTTCGTTTCATGTGAGGGTAATGGGAGTTATAAGTTGTCTACATGATTGTGGCAGGCGAGAAAACGTACTTTTCGAGGAACGAGAAAAGAATCATTTCTCCTTGATTGGCAGAATGGAAGGCATCGGGCGACATCTGAACAACACGGTATGGTAGAAGCAATTCCGCAAACCTGTGCGAAAGAATAAGAATTCTACTGCTCCTCCCTTGATTGCAAAATTATGAAATTTCCTAATTCCCTCCAAACGATGCATTCTTTTTTAACATCCAGGTGGGCGAAAGTGAAATGCCGTGTTTCGCCTTGCTGCGTCTGTTGACGTTTCACGGGGGAAGTTCGAACAGAAAGTATTGTTAACGATTTTGACGTAGGCAAGGGGTTTGACAGAAGAACATAAGGGGTTTGACAGAAGAACATAAGGTGGTTGACAGAAAAACATAAGGTGGTTGACAGAAGGACATAAGGTGGTTGACAGAAGGGCATGAGGCGGTTGACAGAAGGACATAAGATGGTTGACAGAAGGACTTAAGGAGTTTGACAGAAGAACATAATTTCTTACTTTCCACTTACAATTCGTATCCGCGGTTTGTTGCCTAAAAATGCAGCTAAATCTCACACTGTATCATTCTGGTACGGCTTAAGATATAATCCCTTTGGTGTAAATGCTTATTGTTATGGGGAGCCATTACGTCTACCGCGGTAGTTGGCGTAACGATGGATTCTAAATGCTAACCCTCATACATTCAAATTCAAGATAACTTCATAGCCCTGTTTTATGTTTCAGTGTCTTTGCACTGGGGGTGTTCGACCCTTCTTCTTTTTCCCTAGGAAGCATGTCTTGTAGGGCTACTATGCATGAAAAGTAAAATTATCGGTGTGTTTTTTAACATTATGGTTACCCTCGTTCGCCATCAGTTTCCCATCTGTCGAAAATAATTGATTCTCGCATGGGGCTGCGAGTAAACGGAGTGACATCGCGCATGTGCATGTTTGGTTTTTATTACAAGTTCGAACTGATGTCGGCACTTAACCCTGCTTTTTGCATCACTTAGCACAGCATTTTGCATCACTTAGCACTGCTTTTTGCATCACTTAGCACAGCATTTTGCATCACTTAGCAGGGCTAAGTGACGCTAATAACTCGAAGTTTGTCGAAAAAATAGGTGTTTTAGATGAGAAAAAGTCTCCTTGCCACTGTGTGATGATGAAAAAAGCAGCTAAAAACGCAAGCCCCAAAACAAGCAACGGCGACAATCTAGAGAGGCTGGAACATATAAAATAAGCTTTTTGCTCCCACTTTTTAGCCAAAATGCACTGGCCAAAGAAGCAAAATGCATGCTTTTTGAAGGCTTAAGGCTCTTGAAAAATGCTAGAATGGCACGTGGCGAGATGTGATTTTGTAAACTAACAAGAAAGATTTAACACAAAAACTGTCTTACCCAAGCTTAATTGTCCTTGCTGTATTTTCACCTTTTCAACCTTTCTCTTTTAGGAGTTAAGGAATTAAGGTAGTAAGTAGTAAGGTAGTAAGGGGTTAAGTAGTAAGGTAGTAAGTAGTAAGGTAGTAAGGGGTTAAGTAGTAAGGTAGTAAGGAGTTAATCCAAATGCCTTGTGGGCGTTAGCCATTTTTCACCTTTTCACCCTTTCACCTTTTCACCCTTTCATCTTTAAAGGCGTTAGCCATTCTTTCACCTTTTCACCCTTTTACCCTTTAAAGGCGTTAGCCATTCTTTCCCCTTTTCACCCTTTCACCCTTTCACCTTTAAAGGCGTTAGCCATTTTTCACCTTTTCACCCTTTCACTTTTTCACCTTTATTAGTGCAAACGTTTGCGCTAAACGTTTTGTGCTTTTGACGTAAAAAAATATACAAGCAAACGTAAAGAACGCTACTTTTGCATTGAGATGACGTTGCCTATTAAAAACCTTGGGCGACGTAAACCTAGACGAAAGAGGCAAAACAGAATGATTTGATGTGGCAACGAGCAGCATGCGACGTTGCAAGTGCAATGGGAAAAAACACCTTCTGGTGGGGAAATGCCCCCTAGTAGGGAACGATGCATTCCCTTCTCGCGCGCGTACCTTATATATATAGCAACAGATATCTAGAATTTAAACAATGAATAACTTAAACTTTTAAAAAACTGAGAATGATGAAGCAGCTATTTAATGCAATGCCTCAAAGGATTGCCATGCTGGTGTGTGGACTTATCCTCTCTGTGTGTGCCTTTGCCCAGCAGATTGTGGTGAAGGGACATGTGAAAGATGCAACCGGAGAACCCATTACGGGTGCCACCGTGCGTGTCGCAGGACAAGAAGGCGGTGTTGTTACCGACATCGACGGTAACTTCACCATCAAAGCAAACGCAGGAGCCGAAATCACGGTTTCGTACATCGGTTATGCCGACACGAAAGCCGCTGCCAGTGCCGACATGGTTATCGTTTTGAAAGACGATGCAGCCAAGTCGCTTAACGAAGTGGTGGTAATCGGATACGGCGTAGTGAAGAAAAGCGACTTAACAGGTTCGGTAACGGCCCTTAAGCCCGACTCTAAGAACAAGGGCCTTGTGGTTAACCCACAAGACATGCTATCGGGAAAGGTGGCAGGTGTGAACATTACCTCCGATGGTGGTGCGCCTGGAGCTGGTGCGAACATCCGTATTCGTGGTGGTTCGTCGCTCAACGCCTCCAACAATCCGCTAATTGTTATCGACGGAGTGGCCATGGACCAAGAGGGTGTTCAGGGCTTGTCCAATCCCCTTTCGATGGTTAATCCGCAAGACATCGAGTCGTTCAACGTATTGAAAGACGCGTCTGCCACAGCCATCTATGGCTCGCGTGGCTCTAACGGTGTTATCATTATCACAACGAAAAAGGGCCGCAAGGGAATGGCTCCGCAAGTGAGTTACAATGGTAGTATGACGATGGGCATACGGAGCAACTCGCTCAAATTGATGGATGGCGACGAGTATCGCGAATATATCATCAAAACATATGGTGCAAATAGCGATGCCGCCAAGGCACTTGGAACGGCCAACACCGACTGGCAAAAAGAGATTTACCGCACGGCAGTGAGCCACGACCACAATGTGGCTGTGCAAGGTGCATTTAAAAACCTGCCTTACCGCTTGTCGGTGGGCTATACAGGCCAGCAGGGCATCCTTAAAACCACCGAGTTTAGGCGCATAACAGCAGCTTTGAACCTCAATCCCTCGTTCTTCGACGATCACCTTACGATGAATCTCAACGCCAAGGGCATGTATGCCGAGTCGGATTTTGCTAACGGTGCGGCCATCAGTGATGCGTTCCGCTTCGACCCAACGCAGAGTATATATGACAATTCGGATGATGCCGTAAAGCATTATGGCGGTTACTTCCAATGGAAAACCATTGGTGGTATAACTGATATTGATAAAAACTACCCCACAACAACTAACGAAAATGCACCTGGCAACCCTGTTTCTCGCCTCGCTTTGCACAACGAAAGGGCGTATAGCCGTACATTTGTGGGCAGTGCAGACATCGACTATAAGGTTCATGGCTTTGAAGACCTGCGCCTACACCTCACTCTTGGGGCCGATGTTTCTAAGGGAAAGCAAAACAAGCGCGTGCCAGGAACGGCTTTCGACCCATTCTACTTTGGTAGCTATGGTGGAGAAGAGAAGTTGAAGCGCAATCTTTCGCTCAGCATGTATGCACAATACTTCAAAGACTTTAACGAAAAACACCACTTCGACATTATGGGTGGTTACGAATGGCAGCACTTTTGGCACGACCATTACAAAGACTATTGGGGATATTATGGGGCGGGCAGCAGCGTAACGCCAAATCAAGAACGCGAGCATAAGCCCGAATACACCAAGACAGAAAACTACCTTGTGTCGTTCTTCGGCCGTGCAAACTATACACTGCTTAACCGGTATTTCTTCACGGCTACAGTTCGTGACGATGGTTCTTCGCGCTTTAAGAAACACTGGGCATGGTTTCCCTCGTTCGCTTTCGCATGGCGTGCCAAAGACGAAGCCATGTTTAAGGACGCAAACTGGCTCTCCGACCTCAAGCTTAGGCTGGGTTGGGGTATGACTGGACAGCAAGAAGGCATCGGCGACTATAATTATTTCACGTTCTATAAAACAAATACAGGCACACAGTCGTTCTATCCCTTGCTGGATGGGGGCTACCTCAACATGCCACAGCGATTTAATCACAACCTTACTTGGGAGACAACAACCACCTATAACGTAGGCTTAGACTGGGGTGTGCTTAATCAAAGGCTTAGCGGAAGCATCGACTGGTATTACCGCAAGACCACCGACTTGCTCAACAACGCCCCTGTTCGCGGTGGTACGAACTTCGACAATGAAGTGCCACAGAACATTGGCTCGCTTGAGAATAAGGGTATTGAGGCAGCGATTAGTTGGAAAGCCATTCAGGAAAAGGACTGGTATTGGACGATAGACTATAACATCACCTACAACCAGAACAAGATAACCGAACTCATCGGCTACCACTCTGCCCCCATTGAAGCTGGTGATGGCATCCACAGTGGCACGGGTGCCAAGGTTAAGGCTTACGCTGTAGGCCAGTCGGCAAGTGCTTTTTATGTTTACCAACAAGCTTACGACTCGAGTGGAAAGCCCATTGAGGGCGCAATCGTAGACCGCAATAACGATGGCGCAATAACCGAAGACGACCGCTACTTCTACAAACAGGCAGCTGCCCCTGTGACAATGGGCTTGGCTTCGCGTTTGGAATATAAAAGCTGGGACTTCGGCATCAGCTTCCGAGCAAGCATCGGCAACTATGTGTACAACGACGTTCAGGCAAGCCGAAGCGACATGAGTAAGCTGTGGGACAAGAATTTCTTGGAACAACGCACGAAGGCTGCGCGCGATCTTAACTGGCAAAGCACCTCGTACGCTCAAAGCGATTACTTTGTTCAGAACGCATCGTTCTTGAAATGCGATAACATTACACTGGGCTACACATTCGACAAACTGTTGAAGACTGGCGGTTGGCATGGCCTTTCAGGGCGTGTTTACGGCACCGTGTCCAACGTTTTCACCCTTACAAAATACAAAGGGTTGGACCCAGAAGTGTTCAGCGGCATCGACTATGAGCTGTATCCGCGCCCCACTTCGTTCATACTAGGACTAAGCTTGAATTTCTAACATTCTAATTTACACGCACAATGAAACGATTCATTAAAAACATATTCCCCACCGCAGCACTGATGTTCTGCGCCGCTGGGCTGTCTTCTTGTGTTGGCGACTTAGATGTATACCCCATCGACCCTAATTCGAACGTCGAATTAAACCCCGCCAGGCTATACAACATGTGCTACGCCAACTTTGCAATAGAAGGACTTAACGGACCTGGCTCTACAACCGTAACCGCACAAGACGCTGGCTCAACGGGATTGGTGCGCGAATACTTCAACGTCAACGAGCTGACAACCGACGAAGCCATCTGCTCTTGGGGCGACCCAGGCGTGGCCACGATGAACAATAACACGTATGATGCCAGCAACCAGTTCATTGCTTATTACTACAATCGCCTCTATTCTGGCATATCTGTGTGCAACCAATACCTGCAATTTGCCTCCGATGTCGATGCTACACGCACTGCAGAGATACGCTTTTTACGCGCTTTGCATTTCTATTTGGCCATGGATGCCTTTGGCAACATAACGCTTCCATTGGCTATATCAGAAGAGATACCCGCCCAGCGCACACGCCCCGAAGTTTATGCTTGGCTTGAAAAGGAGCTGCTAGCAATAGAACCTTTGCTATCCGAGGCTAAACCAAAGACCTCTGCCGACCCCAATTATGGACGTGTGGACAAAGCCGCTGCATGGTTGTTGCTTTCTCGTCTTTACCTCAATGCGCAGGTGTATACTGGAACAGCGCAATGGGCTAAGGCTGCCGAATACGCCAAGAAGGTTATCGACTCGCCCTATAAGCTCTACAACGTTGCGTCGAATGGATACAGCGCCTACCAAAAACTCTTCATGGGCGACAACGGAGAGAGCGGTGCTTCCGTGGAAGCCATCTTCCCCATCTTGCAACAAGGCGACAAAACTGCGGGATATGGCTGCAGCACATTCCTTACTGCATCTACGCATGGCGGCGGAATGAGTTCAAATGGAACAAACAATAACTGGGAAGGAAACCGCGTAAGAAAAGAACTTGTTCAGAAATTCTTCCCCCTTAACAACGCTCCCGAGGGAGAAACTAGCGACTTGGTTGCGGCAGCACAAGACGATCGTGCCTTGTTTTGGAGCAAAGGGCGCACCTTGGACATCGTTACAGAGAATGATGTGAAAACTTTCAAGAAAGGTTTCTCTACAACGAAGTTCGTTGCCCTGCGCAGTGATGGCAAGGCTGGCACTGATACGAAGTTCTCTGACACCGACTTCTTCTTCTTCCGTGCAGCTGAGGCTTATCTTACTTACGCAGAAGCCACCGCACGACAAAACAATGATGTGGCTACTACCGAAGGGGTTGGATACCTTAATCAATTGAGAAAGCGCGCCAATGCACAAGAGATGCGTGGATATTCTCTGAGGGAAATATTGGACGAACGTAGCCGAGAATTCTATTTCGAAGGGCAACGACGCACCGATCTTATTCGCTTTGGCTATTTCGGGGGAAACAATGATTACCTGTGGTCGTGGAAAGGAGGCGTTGCAGAAGGTAGACCTTTCGCAGACTATCGCAACATTTTCCCGCTGCCAGCAAGGGAATTATCAGTTGGCGAAGGAATGAAACAAAATCCTAAGTATTAAAGTTGTTCGGAACATGGGAGGCTGGATTGTGGATGAAAGGGGGCTGAAATCACATCTGTATTCTGAACCACAACCCACAATCCCTGCTTCCAACATGTACCATCAAACCTAAAAGATGATAAAAATGAAATCAATGATAAAGACAGCCTTACTGCTTCTGTGCGGTATATCTTTCGTCGCGGCTTGCTCTGACGACAGGGACGGAAACCCTACGATACTCCATCCAACGGCATTCGCGCTCGAAACGCCATCTTATGCTGGCTCTTCAATCACACTTGCAACAGCGTCTCCATTGGCTTTTGCCTGGAAACAGCCCGATTTTGGTTATCCCGCCAAGGTGAATTATCAAGTGCAAGTGTCTTTCACAGACAAGTTCACCGCCTCTGTTAAGGAGGCCGAAGCCAATGGCGGAACGGCAGATTACAACGAACTGCCAACAGTTTACTTCGGTAAGTCGGGCGAAGTGAATGCAAAAGACTTTGACCAGGCCTTGCAGACCTTGGGGAAATGGGAGAAAGACAAGGTGCCTGCTACACAAAAAGTGTATGTGCGCATCAAGGCCGACTATCCTAATGTCGCTACGGTCTACTCCAATAGCGTTGCGTTAAACGTTGTTCCTTATTATATCGAGCAAAAAGTCGAACCTGTTGAGCCTGATGCACAGCTCTTCCTCACTGGCAGTAAGTATGGTTGGAGCAGCACTTGGTTACAGCTACATCCTGTAAATGGTACTGTTAGCAAGGGCGATACTGACAAACCAACGTTTTGGATTTTGCTTTATTTCGATGCCAACGAAGAGGTGAAGTTCGCTCCACAAGAAGGTTGGGGCAACGACTTCGGTTATGTTAATGGTTTTACCGAAGACCATGCAGCTGCTAACCTCAGCAGTGCTGGTGGCAATCTCAAGGTTGGTTCGGCAGGTTGGTATCTTGTCGTTGTCGAAAACGATGGTAAGAAACCTAAGGTTAGCTTCGAGAAACCCAATGTTTACTTGCAAGGCGCAGTCAATGGTGGCAACTGGGATAGCAAAGAAGAAAACCGCTTTTCTGTGCCTACAACTGCCGATGGCGAGTTTGTCTCGCCTGCTTTTGTCGCAGATGGAGAGGTGCGAATGTGTGTAAAAATCAACGGATTTGATGGATGGAAGAGTGAGTTCAACGTTTACGATGGCAAGATTGTTTATCGCGGCAATGGCAAAGACCAAAAGGGGGTTAAAGGTTTTGTGGGACAACGCTGCCATCTTAACTTCACCCAAGGCACTGGTAGTTTCAAATAAGCCGCCCTTTCTGTTAAAGCCTTACAGGCTATAGCTCTTTAATGGCCATATCTATGTGCATGTATGTGCGCGTAGGTATGGCCATTGTTTCTTTTTGTGCGGGGGATGGGGCGAGGTGTGTTTGCGGCTATGCACGGTTGTTGGCGTAGTGGCCAGTTGTCTTTATACAGCTGGGGCAAAGCTTTTGCACATGTTCGGGGCAAGCTGTAGCTCATCTTGTAGGTTTTCTGCCCTTATTATCTTTGTTTCTTCACCAGTTGTCTTTCCTGCGCTTCGTTTTCCCTCGTGCCGATGCATGGGCTTCATGGCCGAAATGGCGCATGTATGCACCCAACCCTTGTAGGTTGATGAGGGTAAATGAACCACAACTTGGGCAAAAGGCGTGTGGAAGTGATTGTTAATTTTGTGTTGTTCAGCATGTTCTAATGAAATAAAAGGCAGCGGACAAAGTTTTTAACTAAAATATTTTATTTTTCTTTCGAAATGTTTGCGGCGTATTTAATTAATGTGTAACTTTGCACCAGTTTAATGAATACGACCGATTTCCAAAACATTTGAAACGAGGACCGAAATAATCTTTTGCATAGAAAACTGAAATGCCTTGAAAAGGGAGCAATCTATATTGCTCCCTTTCGTCTTTACTTTAATTCTTTAATTTATTAATGCTTTTGGCTGTCACTTTTGTTTAAAATGACCGCCTTTTGTGCGTCCGTTGGTTGACAAGCTAACGAGTTAACAAGTTAACAAGTTAACAAGTTGACGAGTTGACAAGTTAACAAGTTGACGAGTTGACAAGTTAACAAGTTGACGAGTTGAGAAGTTAATAAATTGACGAGTTGACAAGTTGACGAGTTAATAAGTTAACAAGTTGACGAGTTCACAAGGTATTCTGTTTAATGAGAAACGTTGCTTTTGCTGTCTTTTTGCTGTGTTGCTGCGGCTTCATGCTATTTTGTTGCTTCGTAAACAGAAAGAAATGCAGACTTAGCGAAAGAGTGGTGTCCATGTGAACATACATGTGAGGGGCGAAAAACTTGCTTTTTCAGGCCAAATGTTTTGCAATGTCTTTATTTTCCGCTATCTTTGCAAAACACAATGCGACAATAGTGTCATTTATGCCGAAACATCTTGTGTTGGAAACGTGCATAATGATGGGCATCCTGTTGCCTGATTGTGTGATATGTTTTACAAAAAGAAATGTTCTGTCGGTCATTGAAGGTACCTATTGAACACGTGTTGAACCATTAAACTAAAGAAATAATGAGTGTACCAGTAATCGTTAGCATTGTAATAGTGGTGTTGCTCCTCGTATGGGGTGTGGCGTTGTACAACAATTTGGTGAAGCTTCGCAACAACCGCGAGAACGCTTTTGCCAATGTTGATGTGCAACTCAAGATGCGCCACGACCTTGTTCCGCAGCTAGTAGGGGCAGTTAAGGGCTATGCCGCCCACGAACAAAGCGTGTTTCAGCGTGTAACCGAAGCCCGTTCGGCGGCAATGGGGGCAACATCTATCAACGATAAGATTGCCGCAGAGAACATGTTGACCAGTGCTTTGTCGGGGCTAAAGGTGTCGATGGAGGCTTATCCCGAGCTCAAGGCCAACGCCAATTTCATGCACCTACAAACCGAACTGGCCGACATCGAGAACAAACTGGCTGCCACACGCCGCTTCTTCAACTCGGCAACACGCGAACTCAACAACGCCGTACAAACATTCCCATCGGTTATCTTCGCCAAGATGTTCGGTTTCAACAAAGAACCGATGTTCGAGATACCACAAACGCAGCGCGAAGAGGTGGAACGCGCACCCGAAGTGAAGTTCTAAACCCGCAACAAGGCCGTGCGGTGGGGAGGCAATGTGCCCACCTGCTGTCGGCCGCAACGCTCTCTGCCGATGAAATATGTAGGAATGCAAACGCAGATAAGCCGCAACAACACGTTGAGCATACTGTTGTTGTTGCTTTTCCCCTGTATCATCTTGGGTATGGTGTGGCTTATACTGGCCGGCATCAACTATTTTTCCAACGGCTATTACGATGCCGCCGGCGAATATCACCCTCAGTTGCACCTCGACGATGTGATGTATGCCTTCGTCGAACTGCTGCCGTGGGTGGTAGGCATCGTGGCTGTGTGGTTTGTTATCGCCTATTTCTTCAATGCCAGCATGATAAGGCATGCCGTAAGGGCGCAGCCGCTTTCGCGAAAAGACAACCCCAGGGTGTACAACATCGTTGAAAACCTATGCATGGCCTGCAACATGGACATGCCGGCCATTTACATCGTCGACGACGACCAACTGAACGCCTTTGCAAGTGGCATAAACAAGCGCACGTATGCCGTTACGGTGACGAGCGGTTTGTTGCGCGTGCTAGACGATGACGAACTGGCAGGCGTGCTGGCACACGAGCTTACCCACATCCGCAACCGCGATACGCGCCTGCTTATCACCTGCATCGTGTTCGTGGGCATCGTTAGCACGGTGATGGCGTTGGCGGCTCGTTCGATCTATTACTATGTCATAAGCGGCGGAAGCTATTCGCGAAGTAGAAGTAAAGACTCGAACAACGGCGCTGCAGCCATGTTCCTTGTTTTGGTTGTGGTGGCGGTGTGTGCTGCCGTGGCCTATTTCTTCACCCTGATTACACGCTTTGCCATATCGCGAAAGCGCGAATACATGGCCGATGCGGGCGGAGCGGAGCTATGCGGCAATCCTTTGGCATTGGCTTCGGCGTTGAGGAAGATTGCTGCCAACCCCGGTTTGGACGATGTTAACCGCGAAGACGTGGCACAACTGTTCATCATGCACCCCGACCAGATGGACTTGGGACTGCTCGGGATGATAGAGGGCATGTTCAAAACCCACCCCGATCCCGAGAAACGTATTGCCATCTTGGAGCAGTTCTGACGAGTTGATGTGTTGCCAAGTAGACGAGTTGGCAAGTTGATGAGTTGATGATTTGACGAGAAGACAAGTTGATGAGTTGACGAAAGGACAGGTTAATGAGTTGGCACGTTGACAAGTTAAAGGGTTGAAAAGCTTGCAAGTTATAGTCATAAGAAATTGCTTTTGGAAAGCAACAGCCTTTGAGTCATGAAGCAGTTGTTACCAACTTGTGGGGCAATCATTGGCAGATGCTCACGCTACAAGCATCTGGTATCCACGCTACAAGCATCTGGTATCCACACTACAAGCATCTTGTAGCCACGCTACAAGAGCCTTGTAGCCACAGTACAAGCTGCATTGTACCGATGAATGCGGCACGAGCAGGTTAAAATCAAGGCTATATAATCAATTCCTTTTGTCTTTCATTCCAAAACCATTTTGTTTTGACTATAGCTGGTTATAAACAATTAGAACCTGATTTGTTTGCTTACGATGCCCCTTTGGCTTTCCAAATTCAGTTCCGTTTAACCATAATAAGCTAACCTTATGCGCCGCAAACGATACCTAGAAAAGGTGAAAAACAACATTTACTTAGAAATTCTCTATTTTACTTGCCTTAATTAGGCTTATTTTGTGTATATTTGCAGTTCATAATCTTACAAACAAAATTTTTTTATAAAAAGCCATGCGATTAATAATAAAGGCAGATTATGACGGACTGTCCAATTGGGCAGCTGAACACGTCATTGAAAGTATTAACAAGGCAGCACCCACTAAGGAGCATCCCTTCGTGTTGGGATTGCCAACAGGCGGCACTCCCGTGGGCATGTACCAAGCTTTGGTGAAGGCATGCAAGGCGGGGCGCGTGTCGTTTAAGAACGTTGTCACGTTCAACATGGACGAATATGTGGGCTTGCCCGTTGAACATCCCGAAAGCTACCACTCGTTTATGCACCGCAATTTGTTCGACCATATCGACATCCTTAAAGAAAACGTGCACATCCTTAATGGCAATGCCGAAGACTGGGAGGCCGAATGCCGCCAATACGAGGAGGCGATAAAGGCGGCAGGTGGCATCGACTTGTTCATCGGGGGTGTAGGAGTAGACGGCCATTTGGCCTTTAACGAACCGGGTTCGTCGCTCACTTCGCGCACCAGGCGCATGCCCCTTACCCACGACACACGCGTTGTAAACTCACGTTTCTTCGACAACGACTTCGAAAAAGTGCCTCGTTTCTCGCTCACTGTGGGCGTTGGCACCGTGATGGACGCACGACAGGTGATGGTTCTCATCAACGGACACGGCAAGGCAGGCGCACTTCGCGATGCCGTTGAAGGTCCTGTTACCCAAATGCGTACCGTTAGCGCGCTGCAAATGCACGAAGATGCCATCATCGTTTGCGACGAAGCAGCCACAGACGAACTGAAAGTTGGAACTTACAAGTATTTTAAAGATACAGAAAGGGCTTAAGAAAATGAGACTTAATCTAAGTTCGGAAATTGTTCTGAACAAAATTCCCGAAGAATATTACAATCCTAAAACCGCCGTTGAACGCTCTGAAATAACACGCTGCGAAAAAATAAGCACCAATATCTTCCCAAAACTGGAAGAGGGTGCGGCAAGTATCGCGCGCGCCATTGAAGCAGAGATCAAGTTTAAGAACGACCAAGGCAAGCTTTGCGTCTTGGGTTTGGGTACAGGCAATTCGCTAACGCCCGTCTTCGACGAGCTTATCAAGCTTCATAAGGAGCATGGGTTGAGCTTTGCACGCGTGGCCGTGTTCAACGCCTACGAGTATTTCCCACTCAACGAGGGAAACGAGCACAGCAGCATCAGCCAATTGCGCGAGCGTTTCCTCAATCATGTTGACATTGCGCCCGAAAACATCTTCACACTCGATGGAACGGTGCCACAAGAGATGGTGAACAGCAGCTGCAAGCAATACGAACAGCGCATCGCCGACATGGGCGGCATCGATGTTATGTTGCTTGGCGTGGGCCGCATGGGCAACATTGCCACCAACGAACCCGGTAGTGGGCTCACTTCCACCTCGCGCCTGATACTTATCGATGCCGTTTCGCGCGAAGAAATGACAATGAGCTTCGGCTCCAACGAGGCTGTTCCGCCCTGTTCCATCACGATGGGCATCTCTACAATACTGGGTGCGCGCAAAATTTTCCTCACTGCATGGGGCGAAGACAAGGCCGACATCATACAAAAGACGGTGGAAGGGAGCGTTACAGACGCTTTGCCCGCTTCGTTCTTGCAGACACATAAGGATGCCAACGTGGTTATTGACCTGCCAGCTGCATCGCGACTGACGCGCATTGTGCATCCTTGGTTGGTTACATCCTGCCAATGGACCGACAAGCTCGTGCGTTCGGCCTTGGTTTGGCTTTGCCAGCTAACGGGCAAACCCATCCTCAAGCTCACCAACAAGGATTATAACGAGAACGGATTGAGCGAACTCTTGGCCTTGTATGGCTCGGCTTACAATGCCAACATCAAGATTTTCAACGACCTTCAGCACACCATTACGGGTTGGCCTGGCGGTAAACCCAACGCCGATGACACATATCGCCCCGAACGTGCGACACCTTATCCCAAACGTGTGATTATTTTCTCGCCCCATCCCGACGACGACGTTATCTCTATGGGCGGAACGCTGCGCCGATTGGTGGAACAAGGACACGAAGTGCACGTGGCATACCAGACTTCGGGCAACATCGCCGTGGGCGACGAAGAAGTAACGCGCTTCATGCACTTCATCAATGGCTTCAACCAAATCTTCGCTGGCGACTCCGACACCGTTATCAAGGACAAGTATCGTGAGATAAAGGCTTTCCTCAAAGAAAAGAAAGACAGCATTGGCGACACTCGCGACATTCTTACCATCAAAGGCCTTATCCGTCGCGGCGAAGCGCGCACCGCTTCCACCTTTAACGACATCCCCTTGGAGCGTGTTCACTTCCTGGATTTGCCTTTCTACGAGTCGGGTAAGATTGAAAAGCTGCCAATGGGCGAGGCCGATGTGAAGGTTGTTCGCGAGTTTATCCACGGCATTCAGCCGCATCAGATATACGTTGCTGGCGACTTGGCCGACCCACATGGCACGCACAAGAAGTGTACCGATGCCGTTTTCGCTGCCATCGACGAAGAGTTGAAGGCTGGAGAGAAGTGGCTTGACGACTGCCGCGTGTGGATGTACCGTGGCGCTTGGGCCGAATGGGAAATCGAAAACATCGAGATGTGCGTGCCCATGAGTCCCGAAGAGCTGCGCGCTAAACGCAACTCCATCCTCAAACACCAGTCACAAATGGAGAGTGCACCGTTCCTTGGCAACGACGAACGCTTGTTCTGGCAACGTTCTGAAGACCGAAACCGCGGCACTGCCGAGCTTTACGACAAACTTGGACTTGCTTGTTACGAGGCTATGGAAGCCTTTGTAGAATATAAGTTCAAGGAGATGTAGAGAAGAAAATACAGGAAAAGCGGGCTAAATGGCTTTCTTGCCGGGATTGATAGCTAGCAATCCTAGGGATTCTAGAAGCCTAGCAATCCTAGGAATCCTAGAAATCCTAGGAATTCTAGAACAGCTAGGAATCCTAGATACCTAGAAATCCTAGGAAAACTAGGAAGCCTAGGAACCCTAGAAAATTAGAAATCCTAGCAAATCTAGAACCCCTAGGCTCTCTAGAAATCTAGGAACCCTAGGAAATCTAGGACACCTAGGAATCCTAGAACCCTAGAAACCCTAGGAAATCCAGAAGCCTTAGCCCCTAAATACCCCCACAATCAATCCCCGTTGGACTTATTCTGCCCGCGAAAATGCCTTTTGGCATCGCCCAAGAATAAACCCAATGGGGATTTTTGCCTAATCTAAACGATCATATAACCATCATGGAAGAAAAGAATTTGCTCCAATTGGTGTCGCATTTTGATGTGCAGGGCACCGTTAAGAGCGTGAAGCCACTGGGTAACGGACTCATCAACGACACTTATAAAGTGGAGATGAGCGAACCCGATGCCCCAAGTTACGTGTTGCAACGCATCAACAATGCCATCTTCAAAGACGTGGAATTGCTGCAAAACAACATCGAAGCCGTTACCCAACATTTGAGAAAGAAACTCGAAATGCAAGGAGCGGCAGACATCAACCGCCGTGTGCTCACCTTCGTTAAGGCTCAAACGGGCAAGACTTACTGGCGCGAGGCCGACGACACTTATTGGCGAGTGATGCTTTTTATACCCGATGCCTACACCTACGAAACGGTCAACGAGGAATATTCGCATGCTGCCGGCTTGGCTTTCGGCCAGTTTGAGGACGCTCTGGTGGACATCCCAGTGCAGTTGGGAGAAACCATTCCCGACTTCCACAACATGGAATTGCGCGCCCGACAGCTGAAAGAAGCGGTGCAAGAAGACCCTGTTAAGCGTCTTTCTGTGGTAAAAGACATGGTGGAAGAGCTGAACAGCAACATGGAAGAGATGTGCAAAGCCGAGCAACTCTACCGCGAAGGCAAGCTCCCCAAGCGCATCTGCCACTGCGACACAAAGGTTAACAACATGATGTTTGATGCCCAGGGAAACATCCTTTGCGTGATAGACCTCGACACGGTGATGCCAAGCTTCGTGTTTTCAGACTATGGCGACTTCCTTAGAACGGGAGCAAACTACACCGCAGAGGACGATCCGAACCTGGCTAACGTGGGCTTTAACATGCCTATCTTCAAGGCTTTCACCAAAGGCTACTTAGCTTCGGCGGGCCAATTCCTCACACCCATCGAGCGCGATAACCTGCCTTTCGCCGCCAAACTCTTCCCCTTCATGCAGTGTGTGCGCTTCCTCACCGACTACATCAACGGCGATGTGTATTACAAGATTAAGTATCCCGAACACAATCTTGACCGAGCCAAGAACCAATTGGCACTCTTCAACAGCGTTTGTTCGCACGAAGAGGAGATGAAAAAGTTCATCGCCGAGAACAGCAAATAGCAAAAAAGGCAGCCAAACGTGGCTATGTCGACATGCAACGCCGCGTTTGGCTGCCTTTAATCTCTCCGCAAGATAGGAAGAACAAAACAAAGAGAAGTAATCAACTAAAGGCGTGTGCCTTTTAGAACATGCCTAACAACAAACTTAAAAACATGAACAAGTATATCGTTCGTTCCCTTTCTGCTGCCGATGTGCTGGCCGAAGCGGTGCCAACGTTGCTCGATAGGGCCAACATTCCTTTCGAGGCCATTGGCAATGTAAATTGGCCAGCCGACTTTCCCTATAAGCCCACGGTGGCGTTTCGCATGGCTTACGCCGGCGATAACATCCTGATAAATTATCAAGTGGACGAAGACAGCGTGCGAGCCGTTGCTCCTGAAGACAACGGACACGTGTGGGAAGACTCTTGTTGCGAGTTCTTCGTGAGCCCATCGCCCGATGCCTATTATAATATTGAGTGCAATTGTGCCGGGACTTTGCTCATCGGATACGGCCCAGGGCGCGAAAACAGGCAACTTTTGCCGCCCAACGTGCTGCAAAAGGTGGAACGTTGGTCGTCGTTAGGCCGACAACCATTTGCCGAAAGGGTGGGGA